>NZ_JBHYWP010000029.1:0-33461 GCF_042751845.1 Streptomyces sp. NPDC059398
CTCCGGCCCCGGACGGTTCGCCCTGCGGGCCGTCGCTCGTACCCTTGAGCCACGATGAGACGCAAGACCGCCCGGCTCCCGGGCCCCCTGCCCCAGCGCGAAGGCATCGACGCGGTGCGACTGCGCCTTCCCGTGGACGGCTCGTGGGCCACGATCGGGGAGCACCTTGCGGAGCGGCTGCCGGGTGGCGCCGCCGAGGTCGACGCCATGCTGCGCAGGGGCGCGTTCGTCGGCGTGGACGGGCCGGTCCTGGCCGACACCCCTTATCTGCCCGGGGGTTCGGTCTGGTTCCACCGGGACTTCCCCGCCGAGGTGCGCGTGCCGTTCGCCATCGGTGTGCGCTACCGCGACGAGCACATCGTCGTCGCCGACAAACCGCACTTCCTGGCCACCACCCCGCGGGGCCGGCACATCACCCAGACCGCGCTGGCCCGGCTGCGCACCGAGCTGGAGCTGCCCGCGCTGAGCCCCGCCCACCGGCTGGACCGGCTGACCGCGGGTCTGGTGCTCTTCTCCGTACGGCCCGGGGAGCGCGGCGCGTACCAGACGCTGTTCCGGGACCGGAAGGTGCACAAGGAGTACGAGGCCGTCGCCCCCTACCGGTCCGGCCTCGGCCTGCCGCGCGTCTCCCGTAGCCGCATCGAGAAGGTGCCGGGGATCGTCGCCGCTTTCGAGACACCCGGTGAGCCGAACAGCGAGACCCGCATCGAGCGGACCGGCCGCAAGGGGGATCTCGCCCGCTACCGGCTCACCCCCGTCACCGGCCGCACGCACCAGCTGCGGGTCCATATGAACGCGCTGGGCGTACCGCTGCTCGGCGACCCGTTCTTCCCTGTCGTCACCGACCCGGCCCCGGACGACTTCCGCAGGCCGCTGCAACTGCTGGCCCGCGTCCTGGAGTTCACCGACCCGGTCACCGGCGCCGAGCACCGCTTCGAGAGCGGCCGCTCGCTCCTGGCCTGGACGTCGTACGACACCTGGGCGGCGGACGGCTGAGCGCGTACGTACGGGCCCCCGCCCGTCCCCGCCGGAGCAGTCCGGCGGAGGCCCCTACCGCGCTTCGCGCGCCCGGTCAGCCGACTGAGCTGTACGCCACCACGCCGCGCCGCACCGCGTCGACCGCCTTGCGGGCGTTGCGCGAGACCGTGCTGTTCTCGCCGGGGGCCGCCGCCGCGATCTGGCCCAGTACGTCGATGACCTGCTTGCACCAGCGCACGAAGTCACCGGCCGGCATCTCGGCGTCGCGCAGCACCTCGTCCAGGCCCCGTCCGGAGGCCCACTGGTACGCCGCCCAGGCGAAGCCGAGATCGGGCTCGCGCTGGCCGACGCCCTCCGTCTGGTTGATCTTGAAGTCCTCCTCCAGGGCGTCCAGCCTGCCCCAGATCCGGACCATCTCGCCCAGCGCGGTCTTCGCCGCACCCGAGGGGACCTTGGGTGTGACCGCGTCGTCGGCCTGTCGTGCCTCGAAGACCAGCGCGGAGACGCACGCCGCCAGTTCGGCCGGGTTGAGCCCCTCCCAGACGCCCTCGCGCAGACACTCCGACGCCAGCAGGTCCAGCTCGCCGTAGAGCCGGGCGAGCCGCTTGCCGTGCACGGTCGACTCGTCGCCCCGCAGATAGTCCAGCTCGGTCAGCAGGGCGTAGATCCGGTCGAAGGTGCGGGCGATGGTGTTGGTCCGGCCCTCGATCCGGCGCTCCAGCTGGCGGGTGTCACGCTGCAGCCGGTAGTAGCGCTCGGCCCAGCGGGCGTGGTCCTCGCGCTCGTCGCAGCCGTGGCAGGGGTGGGCGCGCAGCTCGGTGCGCAGCCGGGCGATCTCCCGGTCGTCGGCGGCGGCCGCACGGGGCTTGCGGTGCCGTTCGGGCACGATGTGCCCGGCCTTGCTCCGCAGCGCTGAGGCCAGATCACGCCGGGACTGCGGCGACTTCGCGTTGAACGACTTCGGGATCCGCATCCGGTCCAGCGCCTCGACAGGCACCGGGAAGTCGATCGAGGCGAGCCGCTTGACCTGCCGCTCGGCGGTGAGCACCAGCGGCCGGGGGCCGTCGTACGCCTCGAAACCCCGGTGCCCGTTGGCCCGGCCCGCGGGCAGCCCCGGGTCGATGACCAGGGCCAGACCCGCGAACTTGCCGGTCGGCACATGGATGACATCGCCGGGCCTGAGCTTCTCCAGGGCGTCGGCGGCAGCGGCCCGCCGCTGCACGGCCCCCTGCTTGGCCAGCTCGGTCTCACGGTCCTTGAGGTCGCGGCGCAGCCGCGCGTACTCCTCGAAGTCCCCGAGGTGACAGGTCATCCCCTCGCGGTAACCGGCGATGCCCTCCTCGTTCTTCTGCACCTGCTTGGAGATCCCGACGACCGACTTGTCCGCCTGGAACTGCGCGAAGGACGTTTCGAGCAGCTCACGTGAGCGGTGCCGGCCGAACTGCTGCACCAGGTTCACGGCCATGTTGTACGAGGGCCGGAAGCTGGAGCGCAGCGGATAGGTACGGGTACCGGCGAGACCGGCGAGCGCGCCCGGGTCCATGGCACGCTGCCAGAGCACCACGGCGTGGCCCTCGACGTCGATACCGCGCCGCCCGGCCCGGCCGGTCAGCTGGGTGTACTCGCCGGGGGTGATGTCGGCGTGCTGCTCGCCGTTCCACTTGACGAGCTTCTCCAGGACCACCGAGCGGGCGGGCATGTTGATGCCGAGTGCCAGGGTCTCGGTCGCGAACACGGCCTTCACGAGGCCGCGTACGAAGAGCTCCTCGACGACCTCCTTGAAGGTCGGCAGCATCCCCGCGTGGTGCGCGGCGATACCGCGCTCCAGACCTTCCAGCCACTCGTAGTAACCGAGGACGTGCAGATCCTCGCGCGGGATGGACGCGGTGCGCTCCTCGACGATCTCGCGCACCGTCTGACGGGCCTCTTCGGAGTTGAGCCGCAGCCCCGCGTAGAGACACTGCTGGACCGCGGCCTCGCAGCCGGCCCTGCTGAAGATGAAGGTGATGGCGGGCAGCAGCCCCTCGGCGTCGAGCCGGGCGATGACCTCGGCCCTGCTGGGCGTCCAGATCCGGCTGCGGGAGCGCCGCTCGCGCTCGCGGTCCGCCTCGCGCACCATCCTGCCGCGGCGGCGGTCGCGCGGGTTGTACGTGCGCTGGTTCTCCTGGCGGGCCATCCGCAGCAGGTCGGGGTTGACCTCGCGCTTGGCGCCGCCGCGGCCGCCGTGGTCCGTCGACTCCTCGAAGAGGTCGTACATCCGGCGCCCGGCGAGCACGTGCTGCCAGAGCGGGACGGGCCGGTGCTCGGAGACGATCACCTCGGTGTCGCCGCGGACGGTGTCCAGCCAGTCACCGAACTCCTCCGCGTTGGACACGGTCGCCGAGAGCGACACCAGGGTCACCGATTCCGGCAGATGGATGATCACCTCCTCCCACACGGCGCCGCGGAAGCGGTCGGAGAGGTAGTGCACCTCGTCCATGACCACATAGCCGAGCCCGAGGAGCGCCTGCGAGCCCGCGTACAGCATGTTCCGCAGGACCTCGGTGGTCATGACGACCACCGGGGCGTCCGCGTTCACACTGTTGTCGCCGGTGAGCAGGCCGACCTTGTCCGCCCCGTAACGCTTGGCGAGATCGGCGTACTTCTGGTTCGAGAGCGCCTTGATCGGGGTGGTGTAGAAGCATTTGCGGCCCTGCGCCAGGGCCAGGTGCACGGCGAACTCGCCGACGATCGTCTTGCCCGAGCCGGTGGGCGCCGCGACGAGCACACCCTTGCCCGCCTCCAGGGCCCGGCACGCCTCGATCTGGAACGGATCGAGAGCGAAGTCGTACATGCGGCGGAAGGGGGCCAGCGCGGTGGCCTCTTCGACAGCGCGGGTGCGGGCGGCTGCATAACGCTCAGCGGGCGAAAGGTCCTCGGTCATCTTGTCTTCGAGCCTACCCGCCGCCTCCGACAGTCAGCGCGATCTTTATTTCAGCATTTCAACAGCCGATGACCCGGACCGCGCGCTCCACGCACTCGGCGGTCAGCGGCAGCGGGCCCAGCGGTTCGCCGTCCGCGTACCCCGTGACCCCGGCGGCCGTCAGCTCGACCCGGCGCGCCCGGTACGAGGTGACGGCGGGGTGGCCGAGGTGGGTGCCCCGGTAGACCTTGGGGAAGACCCTGACCAGGGTGGTACGGGAGCAGGCGCCGACCACCGTGATGTCGAGGAGGCCGTCGTCCAGCTCGGCGTCCGCGCAGATCCGCATGCCCCCGCCGTACGACGGCCCGTTGCCGACGGCGACGAGTGTCGCCTCGATCTCGCGCGCCGGTCCCCCGTCCAGCGCCAGCCGGTACGGGACCGGACGGAAGGCGGCCAGTTCGGCGACCATCGCCAGGTCGTACTTCAGCCGGCCGGACGGCCAGCGCATCCGGTTGCCGCGGTCATTGACCCGCGAGTCGAATCCGGCGGCGAGCACGCTCCCGAACCAGCGTTCCGCGGGCCGCACGGGTGCGGCGCCGCCCGGGTCCGCGCCGCCGGGCGCGTGCGCCCCGCCGGCCGTTCCGGCACCCGGCCCCGGCACGACCCGGCCCAGGTCGATCTCCCTGATGTCCCCGCTCTTGAGCGCTCCGGCCACCGAGCGGCCCGCGGCGGCCGGGTCCCGTACCGGCAGCCCCAGCCCGCGCGCGAAGTCGTTGCCGGTGCCGACGGCCACCACCCCCAGCGGGGTGGGCGTACCGGCGACAGCCTGGAGGGCGAGGCTGATCATGCCGTCCCCGCCGACGGCTATGAGCGCGCCCGTCCCGCCCCGGACGGCATCCCGGGCCCGGCGCAGCGCGTCGGGCGCGTCGCTGCCGAGCACCGTGCGTACGGAGAAACCTGCGTCCCGCAACGCGGAGGCGGCCGGCTGCGCGGCGTGCGCGCCCCGGCCGCGTCCGGCGGTGGGATTGACGAAGAGGGTGATCTCGCTGGTCACCCGCCGGACCCTACCGGTCAGGTCACATCGTCGTAACCGCCGAGACCACTGGGCCTCGACCCGTCCGTCTCGCCGCCCGTCTGCTCCGGAACCCTGGACGCGGGCACGGTCTCGACCTCCCCTATGGCCTCCGGGGTGAGGTCGATGTCGGACGCCTCGTCGTCGTCCGGGCCGGCTGCGGCGCGCTGCGCCTTGCGGCGGTCGTTCATCAGCGAGATGACGGTGGCGAAGCCGTACAGCACCCAGATCGGTCCGGCGAGGGCCAGCATGCTCAGCGGGTCGGTGCTGGGCGTGGCGACCGCGGCGAAGACCGTGATGCCCATGATCATGCCGCGCCACCAGCCGGCCATCCGCTTGCCGGTGATGATCCCGACGAAGTTCAGCATGACGAGCAGCAGCGGCAGCTCGAAGGAGAGCCCGAAGACGACCACCATCCGGGTGATCAGATCGAGCAGGTCGTCGAGAGGCAGCTGGTTGTCGATGTGGCTCGGGGAGAGCTGGAGCAGAACCTTCGCCATCGTGGGGAGCGTCTCGTACGCGAAGAAGGCGCCCGCCAGGAAGAGCGGGAAGCCCGCAGCCACGAAGCCGACGGTGTACTTGCGCTCGTGCTTGTGCAGCCCCGGCGCGATGAAGGCCCACAGCTGGTAGAGCCAGATCGGCGAGGAGAGCACCACACCGGCCATCAGGGAGACCTTGAGGGCGAGGGTGAACGGCGTGAGCAGACCGTTCAGAACGATCCGGGCGCAGGTCCCGTCCCGCTGGTGGGCGAGTTCCGCGAAGCTCGTCTCGCACCCCACCGCGTGCAGCACCGGGTTGGTGAAGAATTCAATGATGTCTCGGTAGAAGAAGGCAGCCGCGATCGTGACGACGACGATCCCCAGCAGCCCTTTCGCCAGCCGGTTGCGCAGCTCACGCAGATGCTCCACGAGGGGCATGCGCCCGTCGGGATCCTTCTCCACTTTGCGGGCAGACACGAGCAACCCACGTCCTCATCTGTGCGGCGGGCAGCCGCTCACCGCGGTGCCCGCTCCGGCCCGGTTGTCAGCGCTTGGTCGAGTCCGAAGGCTCGGTCACGGGACGGGCGCTGGTCACGTCTCCCGGAGCGGCCTGGATCGTGCGCGGGACGTCGGCCTGGGGGTCCTGCGGCGGGTCTGCCGGAGCGGTCTGCTGACCCTCCGACTTCATCGCCTTGGCCTCGCTCTTGAGGATGCGGGCGGACTTGCCCAGCGAACGGGCCATGTCCGGAAGCTTCTTCGCGCCGAACAGCAGGACGATGACGACGAGGATCAGGATGATCTCGGGGGCGCCGAGCCTTCCGAACATAAGCTGTACCTTCTCACCGAGGCGGCTGGGGTGGGGCTGCCCGAGCGATCGGACAGGCGTCCGGTCGTCGTGCTGGCAGCGATCGTAACCCGCGGGGGTAAACGCAGGGCAATGCCTGTGCAGACTCACGCTTGCGGCCCGCGCCTCGCTCCCGGGCCCGCGATCAGCAGCGTACCGCCCGAAACGGCCCGGCAGCAGAGCCGAGCGCCTCTAGCGCAAACTTTCACCGCTCCGTGCGAGCCCGGTGGCCGCGCGCTCCAAGCCCTCCGCGGCCTGGCCGATCTGCTGTGTGGCGCGCGCCACTTGGCTGCCGAGGCGCTGCGCCTCGACAAAAACCCTGAGGGCGAGCACACCGAGTACGACGATTCCGATGAACCCCAGAACGATCGCGGTCATCGGCCAGAACATGGGGACCCCTGGACGGTGGAGTGGAGGCGCAGCGTCCGGACGCCGCCGCCGGTGAGGAGTTCGACAATCCGCTCACCGGCCGGTTTGCGGACCGGCACACCGCAGTCGGGGCAGGTGAAGGAGTAGAAGGTGGTACGCCGACTGGCCCCTATCGCCAGCCGGAGCGCACCGGCGGCCAGCTCGAACCGGCTGCGGCAGTCCGGGCACGCGGCCCGGAAGACGACCGGGCCCATATGCGCCGAGAATCCGGACATCACCGACATACCACTCAACCCCTCTCCTCCTGTACGTCGTAGGCGGCGAGCGCCTCCCGGGCCGCGAGCCGTGCGCTGTCCGCCAGATCGTCCGGCGAGACGATCCGCCCGTCCCGGCCGAGCCGCAGGGCGAGCCTGCGCAGCGAGGCCGGGTCGGGGGTGCGCAGCGTGATGCGCAGCCCGCCATCGGCCAGTTCCTCCGCGCTGTCGTGCGGGTAGTACTCGGCGACCCAGCGGCCACCGGGACCGACCTCCACCACCACCTCCGGGTCCTCGGCCGCCGGCTGGACGAGCCCCGCCGACAGGTCACGCAGCTCCAGCTCCGGCGGCGCGGACGGCTCGTCCAGCAGCCGGATCTCGGCGACCCGGTCCAGCCGGAAGGTGCGCCGGGCCTCGGAGAGGTAGCACCAGGCCTCCATGTACGTGTGACCGACCGCGAACAGCCGGATCGGGTCGACCTCACGCTCGGTCAGCTCGTCGCGCGCCGGTGAGTAGTACCGCAGCCAGAGCCTGCGCCGCTCCGAGATGGCCCGGTCGGCGTCGGCGAAGACCCCGCCCTCGGACTCGAAGGTCACCGAGAGCCGGGAGCTGGCTCCCGCCGCCTCACCGGCCGCGGCCTCCAGCTTCGCGGTGGCCCGCAGCAGCGCCTGCCGGTCGCCCTCACGGAGCCCCGGCAGGGTCGCCACGGCGCGCGCGGCCACCAGCAGGGCCGTGGCCTCGTCGGCGGCGAGCCGCAGCGGCGCTGCGACGTCATCGGCGTTGTGCCACCAGATGGACTCGCCGTCGGTGTCGATGTCCAGCAGGTCGCCGCCGCGGAAGCTCGTCCCGCACATGGGCAGCACATCCAGGTCCGAGATCAGCTCGTCCTCGGTGATACCGAAGGCGCGCGCCACATCCCCGACACGGGCGCCGGGACGCTCGCGGAGATACGTCACGAGGGACAGCATCCGGCGGGTCTGGTCGATCGCGTTCGTCGCCACGTGCTCCTCAGTCCTTGGCCACGGCGCGCAGCCGGTCCACCACATCGGCCCGCAGGTCCGCGGGGTCCAGCACGATCACGTCGGGGCCGAACTCCACCAGCCAGGCGTCCAGCCCGTGTCCGTACGGAATCTCCAACTCGTCCCACCCGTCGCCGAGTTCCCGTACGGCGGTGGCGCGTGAGCGCAGCGGGTATCCGGCGCCCGAGCGCAGCCGGATCCGGGCGCTGCGGGTCGCGGTCTCACCGGCCCAGGTCTCCACGGTCTCGCGTACGGTCACCACGTCCGGCACCGGGGCCGTGAACGCACCGGTCCTGGAACGGACCCGGCCGGTGATGCGGGAGAGCCGGAACACCCGCTCGGCGCCGCGCTCACGGTCCCAGCCCGCGAGGTACCAGTGGCCGTGCCAGCACTCCAGCGTCCAGGGCTCGACCTGACGGGCCTCCGGGCGGGCCGCGTTGGCCTTGCGGTAGTCGAAGACGACGGGCCTGCGGTCACGGCAGGCCAGCATCAGCGGCTCGAAGGCGGCCTCGTGCACCGGGATGCGCGGTTCCAGCGCGCCGTACGGCTCCTCGGCCTCGGGCATGCCGGCGGCCCGCAGCTTCTGCAGCGCACCACTGGCGGCGCCTGCCAGCCGGGCCTGCTGCCAGACCTTGGCGGCCAGCCCGAGCGCCGCTGCCTCCTCGGCGTCGAGAGCGACCGGCGGAAGCCTGTTGCTGTCTCGGCGGGCGAGATATCCGGCGTCCCCGTCGAGGCTCTCGACCGTCTCGATGACCAGGCCGAGTTCCCGCAGATCGTCCTTGTCCCGCTCGAACATCCGGTTGAAGGACTCGTCCGAACCCGCTTCCAGATACGCCTCGATGGACCCCCGCAGTTCTCGCTTGCTCAGGGGCCGCCTGGTTCCGAGCAGGCACAGTGCCAGATTCATGAGCCGCTCGGCCTTGGCAATCGCCATCGACGCCCTCTCTGGAGTCCGGGAGTGTCCGCCGGGGGCGGTCCCCCGGGAAGAACACAGCACGGGGAACGCGGGACGTTCCACGACCGCCGACCGTACCGCTCCGCGGTCCCGGGTCAAAAGCCGAGGGTCCATGCCGGCTGGCATGGACCCTCGGAAACGATCACTTCCGGTCAGACAGCGACCAGGTCACAGACGAAGATCAGCGTCTCGCCCGGCTTGATACGGCCACCGGCGCCGCGGTCGCCGTACGCGAGGTGCGCCGGGATGGTCAGCTGGCGGCGTCCGCCGACCTTCATGCCCTGGACACCCTGGTCCCAGCCGGAAATAACCTGGCCGACGCCGAGCTGGAACTCCAGCGGGGTGCCGCGGTTCCAGCTCGCGTCGAACTCCTCACCGGTGGAGAAGGCCACACCCACGTAGTGGACCTTGACCTTGTCCCCGGCCTTGGCGACGGCGCCGTCGCCCTCCCAGATCTCCTTGATCTCCAGGTCGGCCGGCGGCTCGCCGCCCGGGAAGTCGATCTCGGGCTTGTCGATGCTCACGTAACTGCTCCTACTTCTTGGTGCTGGGCAACCGGGACAGTCTTACATTGCCGCCAGAATGTCGACGACGAAGACCAGGGTCGACTTGGCCGGCAGGGTGGCGCCCTGGGCCTTGTCGCCGTACGCCAGCTCCGGCGGGATCACCAGCATGACCCGGCTGCCGACCTTCTTGCCGACGAGTCCCTGGTCCCAGCCCTTGATGACCGCGCCCTGGCCGATGGCCGTCTGGAACGGCGTGCCGGTCTTCCATGACGAGTCGAACAGAGTCGCGGACGCCTTGCCCTCATTGGGCTTCCAGGCGGCACCGCTGTACTGCATGTAGACGGTCTGGCCCTTCTTGACCGTGGCGCCCTTGCCCTGGATCAGCACCTTGTCGACCAGCTTCTTCGGCGGGTCGCTCTTCGGTACGGAGATGGTGGCCGGCGCTTCCTTGTCCGCCTTGATCTGCGGCAGGTCGGACGAGGTGGGGGCCTGGGTGCCCTCGACCTTCTTCGGGATCACCTTCTTGATGTCGAGGGCGAAGATCAGGGTGTCCTTGCCGGTGACGCCGAGCTGCTGCTGGCCCTGGCTGCCGAAGGCCGCGTTGGGCGGGGCGACGACCAGGACGCGGCTGCCGATCTTCTTGCCGGTGACGGCGTCGGCGAAGGCCGGGATGATCGTCTTGGAGCCGGCGGTGATGAGCTGCGGGGCGCCGCCCTTGTCGAACGAGCTGCCGATGTCCTTGCCGCTCTTCCAGACCTTGCCGGTGAAGTCGGCCATCACCAGGTCGTTCTTCTTGACCACGGGGCCGCTGCCATCGGAGAGGGTGTGGATGACGAACTTGCCGCTCGGATCCTTCTTGGGGACCGTGATGGACGCCTTCTTGCCGGTGCCGCCCGCGACCGTCGGCATGGGGGACGCCGAATCGACGGGCTTGGGCACGGCCGTCGACGCGGCCTTGTCGGGCGATGATGAGGACGAGGCGTCCGACTTCTTGGAATCCTCACCTCCGCAGGCGGTCAGCACCAGGGCCGGCACGATGAGCAAGGCAGCAAAACGGCGTCGCACAGTGGTCCTCGGGGTAGTGGGGGTGTCAGTGGCCGCCACTCTAGACTCCTCGTCCCCCATGTGGGCCTACGGCATGCGCGAGGGCCCCGCGCGCTGCTGTGCGCGGGGCCCTCGTGCGACCGGGGTGAGGACCGGTCACATCCCGGCGATCAGCTTCTCCACCCGGTCGTCGACCGACCGGAAGGGGTCCTTGCAGAGCACGGTGCGCTGCGCCTGGTCGTTGAGCTTGAGATGGACCCAGTCGACGGTGAAGTCCCTGCGCTGTTCCTGCGCGCGGCGGATGAAGTCGCCGCGCAGCCGCGCCCTGGTGGTCTGCGGGGGCACCGACTTGCCCTCGAAGATCCGCAGGTCGTCGCAGACGCGTGCGGCCTGTCCGCGCTTCTCCAGCAGGTAGTAGAGACCGCGCCTGCGGTGGATGTCGTGGTAGGCGAGGTCTATCTGGGCGACCCGCGGATTCGACATGGTCATGTTGTGCTTGTCCCGGTACCGCTCGATGAGCTTGTACTTCATCACCCAGTCGATCTCGGTGTCGATCCTGTCGAGGTCCTCCTCCTCGATGGCGTCGAGGGTGCGGCCCCAGAGCTCCAGAACCCTTTCGACCTGGCCGGTACGGATACCGCGGCGGTCCACGAAGTCCACGGCCTTCTCGTAGTACTCGCGCTGTACTTCGAGCGCCGAAGCCTCCCGCCCGCTGGCGAGACGCACCTTGCGCTGGCCCGTCGTGTCGTGGCTGACCTCGCGGATGGCCCTGATCGGGTTCTCCAGCGTCAGATCACGCATCACCGTGCCCGCTTCGATCATGCGCAGGACGAGGTCGGTCGCGCCGACCTTGAGCAGCATGGTCGTCTCGGACATGTTCGAGTCACCGACGATGACATGCAGTCTGCGGTAGCGCTCGGCGTCCGCGTGCGGCTCGTCGCGGGTGTTGATGATGGGACGGGAACGGGTGGTCGCGGAGCTGACGCCCTCCCAGATGTGCTCGGCCCGCTGGCTCACGCAGAAGACCGCTCCGCGCGGGGTCTGCAGCACCTTTCCGGCGCCACAGAGCAATTGGCGGGTGACGAGGAAGGGGATGAGAATGTCCGCGAGCCGCGAGAACTCCCCGTGGCGGGCGACGAGATAGTTCTCGTGGCAGCCGTAGGAGTTTCCCGCCGAATCGGTGTTGTTCTTGAAGAGATAGACGTCGCCCGCGATTCCCTCCTCGTGCAGGCGGCGTTCGGCGTCGACGAGCAGGCCTTCGAGAATGCGCTCGCCCGCCTTGTCGTGCGTGACCAGTTCGGTCACGTTGTCGCACTCGGGGGTTGCGTATTCCGGATGCGATCCCACGTCGAGGTAGAGGCGGGCGCCGTTCCGCAGGAAGACGTTGCTGCTGCGGCCCCATGACACAACACGGCGGAAGAGGTAGCGCGCCACTTCGTCAGGGGACAGACGGCGCTGTCCTCTGAATGTGCACGTGACGCCGTACTCGTTCTCCAGCCCGAAAATGCGGCGGTCCATGACTGAACATTACGCCTGATGGCCTGTCCTGAAACCGGGTTCGACGGCCCCGTTCCGATCATTTTCGGAACCGGCCACGACGGAACCGGTACCGCCGGGAGCTGCGAGGACCCGCTGAGTGGCCAGCAGGACGAGCAGCGCGGCGATCCCCCCGCCCGCCGCGGCGGCGAACCCGGCGGGTGCGCCGCCCGCCTCGACGGCCGGTCCCGCGACGGCGGTGCCCAGCGCCGCGCCGACACCGAAGGTCGTCACCAGCCAGGAGAACGCCTCGGTGACCGTGCCGCGCGGGGCGTGCCGGTCGACGACGATGAAGGCGCAGGCGATGGCCGGGGCGAGGAAGACACCGGCCACCGTCGTCAGCACGGACATCGCGGCCACGCCCGGCACCAGCATCAGCGGCAGATAACAGAGGGCCAGGGCGCCGACGATGACGCGCAGCCGCCGCTCGGCGGCGCCCTGCCACTGCCGTGCGCCGTAGACCAGCCCGCCGACCAGCGCGCCGAGGCCGATCGCCGCCATCAGTACGCCGTACGTCGGGTCGCCGCCGTGCCCGTCGGAGTAGGCGATCGCGGCGACGGTGATCGAGCCGAGCGCCAGGCCGACGAAGAAGAAGGCCCCGAGGAGGGCGAGCAGTCCGGGCGAGCGCAGCGCGCCCAGCCAGTGGGCCTCCCGGGGCGCGGACCGCCAGCTGCGCGAGGGCTCCGACACGGCGACGGAGAGGGCCCCGAGCACCCCGAGGGCGTTGACGGCCACCAGCGCGGTCGCCGCCGACCACAGCGAGACCGCCAGGGTGACGAGCAGCGGGCCGACCGTGAACATGACCTCCTGGGCCACCGCATCCATCGCGTACGCGGCGTGCACCCGGTCCTCGCGCTCCAGGACGCTGGGCCACAGGGCGCGCAGCCCGCCCTCCAGGGGCGGTGTGAAGAGGCCGGCGACGAGCATCGCGATGACGGCGAGAGCGAGCGGACCGGTGCCGACGACGGCGAAGAGCACCATGCCGAGGGCCGACACCAGGGCCGAAGGCAGCATCACCCTGGGCTGTCCGTACAGGTCGACGGCGCGGCCGAGCAGCGGCTGGCCGACCGCGGTGGCCAGTCCGTAGACGGCGGAGAGCGCCCCGGCGAGTGAGTAGCTGCCGCCTTCGGCGCGGACGAAGAGCACGACGGCGATGGCGGCTGTCGCGTTCGGCAGCCGGCCCACCAGTGTGCCGGTGAGCAGCCGCTTCACATGCCTGGTGCCGAAGAGTTCCGCGTATCCCGCGGCCATGTCCGCCCCTTGTCTTCCGGTCCCGGGCCTTCCGGCCCCGGCCCGAGTGTTACGTATAACGTGCCGGGTCATACGTACCATGTGCGCAGACCGCGAGTCCAGATGGCCGCGGCCGGGAGCAGGCCGGACGGAGGCCCGAGTGGACACCCGAGCGACGAGCCAGGAACCAGCGGTTCCGGCCCGCCCCACCAGCCGTGATGTGGCGCGCGCGGCAGGTGTCTCGCAGGCCACCGTGTCGCTGGTGCTCGGCGAAAAGTGGCGCGGGCGGGTCTCCGAGCGCACCGCCGGTCTGGTCCGCGAGGCGGCCCGCCGGCTCGGCTACCGGCCGAACCTCGCCGCCCGCGATCTGCGGCTGGGCAGGACCAGGACCGTGCTGCTGGTCGTGCCCGCGCTGACCACCGAGTTCTTCGCCCGCGTCTACACGGGCGCCGCGGCGGAGGCCGCCGAGCACGGTTTCGGGGTGGTGCTCTACCCCTCCCCCGAAGGCGTGGGGCCGGCCCGCGATCCCTTCGGGTCCGCGCGGACCGCGCTGGACGGGGTCATCGCCTCATCGATGGCTGTCGGGGCGCTCGCCGCGATCCAGGAGTCCGGTCTGCCGCTGGTGATGCTGGACAGCGATCCGGACCAGCCGGGGGCGGCGGCCCATGTGAACCTGGACATCGCGGACGGGATGCGTCAGGTGACGGGCCATCTGCTGGCGCTGGGCCACCGCAGCTTCGTCCATCTCGCACCGGCGGTCGACTCCTGGACCTTCGACGTCCGGGCCGCCGCCCTCCGCTCCGCCCTGCACGGGGCGGAGGTGCGCACGGTCACCGCCCCGCTCGCGGTGGACGCCGCACGGCGGGCGGCGGAAGAGGCGCTCAGCGGTCCCGGTCCCCGGCCGACCGCGGTGATCTGCGACGACGACATCCTGGCCGCGGGGGCCTGCAAGGCGGCCCGGCGGCTCGGACTGCGGGTGCCCGAGGACCTCTCGGTCACCGGCTTCGACGATCTGGCCCTCGCGACCGCGATCGAACCCGAGCTGACGACCGTGGCCCTGCCGGCCGAGCAGATCGGGCAGCGCGGTATGGCGGCCCTGCTCGCCGTCCTCGACGGCCGCCGCCCGGAGGGCGGTGATCTGCCGGTGAACCTGCTCGTACGCGGCTCGACGGGCCGGGCGGCAGACCCGGCCTGACTGCTCCGGGCTGACCGGACCGGGCTGACACGACCCGGACTGACGGCTCTGGATCGACCGGACCCGCCCGCCCAACCCCACCCTGCGCCACGCGGCTCCCCGCATGTGTGCCCCGGGCCGCACAGACGGCGGTCCGGGGCACGGACGGAACGGGTGGCGGGCGGGGTTACTCGTCCTCGTCCGACGGTGCGTCGTCCGTCTCGGCGGCCGATGCGCCGTCCTCGTCGAGCAGCCTGGCGAGCCGGCGGCCGACGATGCGCTTGAACTTGCGCTGCTGCGGCCGGGTCCGGTCAAGGACCGCCACCTCAAGACGTTCGGCGGGGATCTCCCGCTCGCCGCCGTTGGTGTCGCGGGAGAGCGCCTGCACGGCCAGCTTCAGCGCTTCGGCGAGTGTCATCCCCTCGCGGTGCTGCTGGTCCAGGAAGGTGCTGATCGTCTCGGCGTTTCCGCCGACCGCGACCGAACCGTGCTCGTCGACGATCGATCCGTCGTGCGGCAGCCGGTAGATCTGGTCGCCGTCCGGCTCGGTCCCGACCTCGGCGACGACCAGCTCCACCTCGTACGGCTTCTCGGCCGCACTGGAGAAGATCGTGCCAAGCGTCTGCGCGTAGACATTCGCCAGACCACGGGCCGTCACATCGTCACGGTCGTAGGTGTAGCCGCGCAGATCCGCGTAGCGCACACCGCCGATCCGCAGATTCTCGTATTCGTTGTACTTGCCGGCGGCCGCGAAGCCGATCCGGTCGTAGATCTCGCTGAACTTGTGCAGCGCGCGGGACGGGTTCTCGCCGACGAAGACGATGCCGTCGGCGTATTGCAGCACGACCAGGCTGCGACCACGGGCGATGCCCTTCCGGGCGTACTCCGCCCGGTCGGCCATCGCCTGCTGGGGTGAGACATAGAACGGGGTCGACACCGGCTATCCGTCCCTTTCTGTCAGTGACGAGTGCATCGGAAGGGCCTCAGAGCAGCTCGGCGCGCGGGCCGTCGGGCTGTTCGAGACGCCGCGCCAGAATCGAACGGGCGAGCTCGGAGCCCTCCTCATCGGTCAGCCTGCGGCAGCCCTCGTCCGTGATGACGGTGACGATCGGATAGATCCGGCGGCCCACGTCGGGTCCGCCGGTGGCCGAGTCGTCGTCGGCCGCGTCGTACAGGGCCTGTACGACCAGGGTGGTGGCCTGCTGCTCCGTCAGGTCGTCGCGGTAGAGCTTCTTCATCGAGCCCCGGGCGAAGATCGAGCCGGAGCCCGTGGAGGCGTACCCCTGCTCCTCGGAGCGGCCGCCCGTGACGTCGTAGGAGAAGATGCGGCCCTTCTCGCGGTCGACGTCGTAGCCGGCGAAGAGCGGGACCACGGCGAGGCCCTGCATGGCCATGGAGAGATTGCCGCGGATCATCGTGGAGAGCCGGTTGGCCTTGCCCTCCAGGGAGAGGGTGGTGCCCTCGACCTTCTCGAAGTGCTCCAGTTCGAGCTGGAACAGCTTCACCATCTCGACGGCGAGGCCGGCCGTCCCGGCGATCCCGACCGCCGAGTACTCATCGGCAGGGAAGACCTTTTCGATGTCGCGCTGGGCGATCATGTTCCCCATGGTCGCGCGCCGGTCCCCGGCGAGCACGACCCCGCCGGGGAAGGTCACGGCGACGATGGTCGTCCCGTGCGGCGCCTCGACCGGCCCCTGGGTGGGCGGCAGCGACCGCCTGCCCGGCAGGATTTCCGGCGAGTGGTCGGACAGGAAGTCCATGAACGAGGAGGATCCCGGCGTCAGGAAAGCGGCCGGCAGACGCCCGGTGCTACGAGGGTTGGCTTCCACGCGTTTCCTTCCGGATGGGCGGCGGCCCGCCTTCTGGAGGCCGGGCCGATCTTGCGGACTGTGAACGGACCTTACCCGTGCCCGCGCCGGTCATCCGTCCCGGTGCGGACGGCTTCCGCCGACCGCACCGATCACGGACAACAGGGGCTACTCGCCGCCCTTTTGGACGAATGACCGAACGAAGTCCTCGGCGTTCTCCTCCAGTACGTCGTCGATCTCGTCCAGAACGGAGTCGACGTCGTCCGAGAGCTTCTCCTGGCGCTCCTTGAGGTCCTCGGATTCCTGCGCCTCGGGCGCCTGCTCCTCGGTCTCCTCGGTGGAGCGCGTCGCCTTCTGCTGCCCGCCGCCGGTGTCCTTGGTCGCCATCTACCTCACCCCGCTCGGTTCGATGTTGCTGAGGTTGAAACGTTGAAACAGAAACAGCTGTGCCGACCGGAACGGACTGGATCGGACCGGTCCGGTCCGGTCAGAAGCGGATCGGACCCGCTTGATCAGACACTACAAGCGGGGTCCGACATTGGCCCCGCACTTTCCTCAACGTCCGGGACCTACTCCGATGATTCCCACCAGCGGGGCTTTTCAGCCGCCCTGCAACACCCGGACCAGGTCTTCCGCCGTACGGCACCGGTCGAGCAGTTCCTTGACGTGGTCACGGGTCCCGCGCAGCGGCTCAAGTGTGGGCACCCGCTGCAGTGAGTCGTGGCCCGGCAGGTCGAAGATCACGGAGTCCCAGGAGGCCGCGGCGACGTCGTCCGCGTACTGTTCGAGACAGCGGCCGCGGAAATAGGCCCTGGTGTCCTCCGGCGGGTTCCCCGCGGCCCGTACGACATCGGCCTCGTCCAGCAGCCGCTTCATCTTCCCGCGGGCCGCCAGACGGTTGTACAGCCCCTTGTCGGGCCGTACGTCCGCGTACTGCAGATCCACCAGATGGAGCCTGGCCGCGTCCCAGTCGACGCCGTCCCGGCGGCGGTAGCCCTCCAGGATCTCCTTCTTCGTGATCCAGTCGAGCTCCCCCGACAGGCTCATCGGGTTGTTCTCCAGCCGGTTCAGCACATCCTCCCAGCGGCCCAGGACATCCCTGGTCTGCTCGTCGGCATCGACGCCGTACCGCTCCTCCACATATTTGCGGGCCAGCTCGAAGTACTCCATCTGGAGCTGTACGGCCGTGAGGGTGCGGCCGCTGCGCAGCGTGATCAGCTGCTGGAGCCCCGGGTCGTGCGAGACCTGGTGGAGCGTGCGCACCGGCTGGTCGACGGCGAGGTCCACATTGATGAACCCGTCCTCGATCATCGCGAGCACCAGGGATGTCGTACCCAGCTTGAGGTAGGTCGAGATCTCCGAGAGGTTGGCATCGCCGATGATCACATGCAGGCGGCGGTACTTCTCGGCGTCCGAGTGGGGTTCGTCCCGGGTGTTGATGATCGGGCGCTTGAGCGTGGTCTCCAGGCCGACCTCGACCTCGAAGTAGTCCGCGCGCTGGCTGATCTGGAAGCCGTGCTCATGGCCGTCCTGGCCGATCCCGACCCGGCCGGCCCCGGTCACCACCTGGCGGGAGACGAAGAAGGGGGTCAGATGGCGCACGATGTCCGCGAAGGGGGTCTCCCGCTTCATCAGGTAGTTCTCGTGCGTCCCGTACGAGGCGCCCTTGTTGTCGGTGTTGTTCTTGTACAGGAGGATCGGCTGCGCGCCCGGGATCTCGGCCGCCCGCTCGGCGGCCTCCGCCATGATCCGCTCGCCCGCCTTGTCCCAGAGGACGGCATCGCGCGGACTGGTGATCTCCGGGGAGCTGTACTCGGGGTGGGCGTGGTCGACGTAGAGGCGTGCCCCGTTGGTGAGGATCACATTGGCCAGGCCGATGTCCTCGTCGGTCAGCTGGCTGGTGTCCGCGGTCTCCCGGGCGAGGTCGAAGCCTCGCGCGTCCCGCAGCGGGTTCTCCTCCTCGAAGTCCCAGCGGGCGCGGCGCGCCCGGTGCATCGCCGCCGCGTAGGCGTTGACGATCTGGGACGAGGTGAGCATGGCATTGGCGTTCGGGTGGCCCGGGACGGAGATGCCGTACTCCGTCTCGATGCCCATTACCCGCCGTACGGTCATGCGGCCCTCCTTGCCCGGCAGCGCCCCTCGGGGGAACGCCGCTCAAGTACCGCTGCTTCTCCGGCGCGAGCGCGGTCGCCCTTCCCGGCACTGCGCGAATCGGTGATACCGAAGAGCCTAGAACGCCGTGGCGCCGCTGGGGAGATCATTACAGGCATTGCTGTCCTTGCGGCCGAAGGCCGGAAAACACGGCGGCTGCGGGGGCCCGCCGGGGGACCCGCAGCCGCCCTGTCCTTTACAGGTACTGACCGGTGTTCGCCACCGTGTCGATCGACCGCCCGGTGTCCGCGCCCTGCTTTCCGGTGACGAGGGTGCGGATGAACACGATCCGCTCGCCCTTCTTGCCGGAGATACGGGCCCAGTCGTCCGGGTTGGTGGTGTTCGGCAGGTCCTCGTTCTCCTTGAACTCGTCCACGCACGCCTGGAGGAGGTGGGAGACCCGCAGACCCTTCTGTCCCTGGTCGAGGAAGGCCTTGATGGCCATCTTCTTGGCCCGGTCGACGATGTTCTGGATCATCGCGCCGGAGTTGAAGTCCTTGAAGTACAGGACTTCCTTGTCACCGTTGGCGTACGTGACTTCGAGGAAGCGGTTCTCCTCGGACTCGGTGTACATCCGCTCCACGACGGACTGGATCATGGCACTGACCGCGGCGTCGGGGTTCTCCCGGTGCTCGGCCAGGTCGTCCGTGTGCAGCGGCAGCGACGACCGCAGGTACTTGGCGAAGATGTCCTTCGCCGCCTCCGCGTCCGGACGCTCGATCTTGATCTTGACGTCGAGCCGGCCCGGCCGCAGGATCGCCGGGTCGATCATGTCCTCGCGGTTGGAGGCACCAATGACGATGACGTTCTCCAGGCCCTCCACACCGTCGATCTCGGCGAGCAACTGCGGGACGATGGTGTTCTCCACGTCCGAGCTGACGCCCGATCCACGGGTGCGGAAGAGGGATTCCATCTCGTCGAAGAAGACGATGACGGGGGTGCCCTCGCTCGCCTTCTCCCGGGCGCGCTGGAAGACCAGACGGATGTGCCGCTCGGTCTCACCGACGTACTTGTTGAGGAGCTCGGGACCCTTGATGTTGAGGAAGTAGCTCTTCCCCGCGGGCCGGCCGGTGACCTCGGCGACCTTCTTGGCAAGGGAGTTGGCTACCGCCTTGGCAATGAGGGTCTTGCCGCAGCCGGGCGGGCCGTAGAGCAGGATGCCCTTCGGCGGCCGCAGCTCGTGCTCCTTGAAGAGGTCGGGGTGGAGGTACGGGAGCTCGACCGCGTCGCGGATCAGCTCGATCTGGTCGCCCAGGCCGCCGATCTTGTCGTAGTCGATGTCCGGGACCTCTTCGAGGACGAGCTCCTCGACCTCGCTCTTCGGCACCACTTCATAGACGTAACCGGACCGGGAGTCGAGCAGCAGGGCGTCGCCGGGGCGGATGGTGATGTCCAGGAGAGGCTCGGCGAGCCGCACCACCCGCTCCTCGTCGGTGTGCCCGATCACCAGGGCGCGCTCGCCGTCCTCAAGGATCTCCTTGAGGGTGACGATGTCCCCGGCGCGCTCGAATTCCATGGCCTCGACCACGTTCAGCGCTTCGTTGAGCATGACTTCCTGGCCGCGCCTGAGCTCTTCGAGCTCGACGCTGGGACTCACGTTCACCCGGAGCTTGCGGCCCCCGGTGAAGATGTCGCAGGTCCCGTCCTCGTTGGCCTGCAGGAAGACGCCGAAGCCGGCCGGCGGCTGTGCGAGCCGGTCGACCTCCTCCTTGAGAGCCACGATCTGGTCGCGGGCCTCACGGAGTGTGTTGGCGAGCCGCTCGTTCTGCGCGGACACGCCTGCCAGGTTGGTCTGCAGCTCGACGATCCGCTCTTCGAGAATCCTCGTATGACGCGGAGAGTCGGCGAGCTTGCGGCGCAGGACGGCGATCTCCTGCTCAAGATAGGCAACCTGGCCGGCGGGGTCCTCTGACCCTCGCGCGGGCCGGGTGCCGCGGTTGATGTCGTCGTCGTGGGCTGCCACGGTCCTCACCTCCTCCAAGGGGAGCTGGACGCTTCCTGACCCTACCTGGGCGGCTGGTGATTGAAACCCCTAGATCACAAAGACCGTCGGGGTGTGTCTGATCTTCACCCTTGCGTACTCCCTCACGGCTTGGGAATACCCACCCAACAACATCGGAAAGCAGCCGGTTGTATCGTCGAAGTGTTCAACACCCGTCAGGGCTGGCTTCAATTGGTTCAACCGCGCAGGATCGGCAGGAGAAATGACCGTGCAGGACGAGGCTCCCACCAGCGACGGCGCACAGGCGCTGGAGGTCTGGATCGACCAGGATCTCTGCACCGGGGACGGCATCTGCGCCCAGTACGCGCCCGAGGTCTTCGAGCTGGACATCGACGGGCTGGCGTATGTGAAGAGCGCCGACGACGAACTGCTCCAGTCGGTCGGCGCCACAACGCCCGTGCCGCTGCCGCTCCTCCAGGACGTGGTGGACTCGGCGAAGGAGTGCCCGGGCGACTGCATCCACGTACGGCGTGTCTCGGACAGCGTCGAGGTCTACGGCCCGGACGCCGAGTAACACGTCACTCCCCCGGGCGTCCGCGGCCGGAATCCGCCGTCATACGCTCCGCGCCTGGGACGGCACCGAGCGTATGAACTTGCCGCCCTGCCAGCGCCACTTGGCCTGCTGGCGCACATCCGGCTGCCAGCGCGGTACATCGGGCGACGAGTACCCGAGGAGGGTCGCGGTCACCGCGCCGTCCCGTACGGCGAGGGCGTCCACGCTCTGCTGGCGCGCCGGGTCGACCAGGGTCGCGACAACCCGGGGCCTGCCGTTACCGCTGCCGGCCCGGGTGAGTACGTAGATCCCGCTGGGCGGCGTGCCCGACCCGGCGTCGCACCGCACCGCGGCCACTGTTTCGGGGCTGCCGTCCCCGTCGAGATCGCCGGACGCCTTCCTCGTGACCGTGGTCCCGGTCCCTCCGCACTTCAGCGGGAAGGTGACGGCGGCCGGGTCGGGGGCGGCCACCCGGGTGCGGGCCGGTGCGCCGCCGGGCTGGGACGCCGTGGCCGGACCGGGCGTGAGGAGGCCCGCCAGGGCGACGACGCCGGCCATCGCGGTGGCCGTGGCCAGCCAGTGGACCGGGTTGGTCCTGGTGTGCGCGAGGTCCGGGAGTACGAGGTCCGGGAGCGCGGAGGGCTGCACGCGAGAGGTCTCCTGTGGGGCTGTGCCGACGAAGGGGTGGCCAGAATAGTGCCATACGTCACAGGGGATCGGAACGCCGGGGTCCGTAAGTTCAACGTAAAGACGCCACCGCGGAGTTCCCCGATGTGCTGGGGGAACTCCGCGGTGGCGCCGGTGCGTTGAGGGGTCAGACGGTCTCGTCGGGCCCGGTGGAGGGGTCGGAGGCGGCTCCGGCGGAGTCGGTCTCGGTCGCGGCCTTCGGCTGGGCGCTCTTCCCGGGACCGCTGTAGTCCTCGCCGTACGCGCCCTTGGAGGGACGGCGGCGGCGCATCGGGGCCTCCACACCGTCGGCGAGGCGGCGGGCGGTGACGAGGAAGCCGGTGTGGCCGATCATCCGGTGGTCGGGGCGGACGGCCAGGCCCTCGACGTGCCAGTTGCGCACCATGGACTCCCAGGGCTGCGGCTCGGCGAAGCAGCCGATCTCCCTGATCGACTCGACGGTGCGCGAGAGCTGGGTGGTGGTGGCCACGTAGCAGCAGAGGATCCCGCCGGGGACGAGTGCCTTGGAGACGGCGTCCAGGCACTCCCAGGGAGCGAGCATGTCCAGCACCACACGGTCGACGTCCGTGTCGGAGAGGTTGTCCTGGAGGTCGCCGACGGTGAGCTGCCAGGCGGGGTGCGGTCCGCCGAAGTAGCGCTCCACGTTCTGTGTGGCGATCTCCGCGAAGTCCTCACGGCGCTCGTACGAGTGCAGCATCCCCTGCTCGCCGATGGCGCGCAGCAGGAAGCTGCTGAGCGCGCCGGACCCCACACCTGCCTCGACGACGCGGGCGCCGGGGAAGATGTCCCCGAAGGCCAGGATCTGACCCGCGTCCTTGGGGTAGACCACGGCTGCGCCGCGGGGCATGGACAGGACGAAGTCGGGGAGCAGGGGGCGCAGCGCGAGGTAGGCGACGTTCCCCGTGGTACGGACAACACTGCCCTCGGGGGCACCGATCAGCTCGTCGTGCGGGAAAGAACCCTTGTGGGTGTGGAAGTTCTTCCCTGCTTCGAGCGTGAAGGTGTGGTGGCGTCCCTTGGGGTCGGTGAGCTGGACCTGGTCCCCGACTTTGAAGGGCCCACGTCGGCGGGCGGCACCGGTCGGTTCGGACATACGAGCAGACTACCGGCCTCAGGAACCGGGTCGCGCCATGGCCTGGACGAATGCCCGTTCGACGTCGGCGGTGGAGAGGACTCCGTAGATCGCGCCGCTCTCCTCGACCACCAGGTACTCGGTGGCCGGGCTGGCCCGCAGCTTGTCGAGGAGCGCCTCGCCCGCCAGCTCGGCGGGGACCCGCATCCCCTCGGTGAGGTCCTGGGCGAGGCCGCTCACCGCGACCCAGGGGCGCCGGTGCTCCGGAACCCCGACGATGGCGGCCTCCCTGACCAGGGCGGTCGGGTCGCCCTGGCTGTCCACGACGACCAGGGCGCGGGCGCCGGCGTCGTTGGCCCTGCGCAGCGCCTCGGAGAGCGGTGTCGTGGTCTCCACGGGGACGGCCCGCCGGGTGAGCGTACGGGCCCTCAGCTCCGGGAGGTGTTCGCGCAGTCTGGCCATCCGCAGGCTGTTGCCCGCGCCGGTCCAGATGATCGCGGCGAGGATCGCGGCGAGCAGGGCGTCCATGACCGTCTCCATGCCGCCCACGTCGGCGTCGGAGCCGGTGTGGGTGAGCAGCGGGAGCCCGATCAGGACCGAGACGGCGAGCGCCCGGCCGAACCAGGCAGCGGCGACGGTGCCGCTCATCGGGCTGCCGGTGATCTTCCAGACGACCGCGCGGAGCATCCGGCCGCCGTCCAGCGGCAGGCCGGGCAGCAGGTTGAAGACCGCCACGATCAGGTTGGAGATCATCAGTCCGGCCAGCAGGACTCCGGGGACCGTCCCGGGCTCCACGGCCTTCATCCCGAGGTAGAAGACGCCGGCGAGGACCAGCGAGAGCAGCGGGCCGACGAAGGCCAGGACGAACTCGCGCCCCGGGGTCTCGGACTCCTTCTCGATCTCCGAGACACCGCCGAAGAACTGGAGCTGGATACGGCGCACCGGGAGCTTGAACCGCAGCGCGGCCACCGTGTGGGCCAGCTCGTGCACGAGTACGGAGGCGTAGAAGGCGACCGCGAAGAAGAGGGAGACCAG
Organism: Streptomyces sp. NPDC059398; assembly: GCF_042751845.1. Lineage (NCBI taxonomy): Bacteria > Bacillati > Actinomycetota > Actinomycetes > Kitasatosporales > Streptomycetaceae > Streptomyces > Streptomyces sp. NPDC059398. The sequence continues at coordinate 23,611 of NZ_JBHYWP010000029.1, forward strand.
ATACCGGGCGTTGCCCAGCTCGGGGAGGATCCGGTCGAGCTGGCCGCCGAAGACCCAGGTGATGAGCGCTGCCACCAGGAACCAGCTGGGGGCGACATACACCGGCACACCGAAGGGGCGGCCCATCAGGATGCCGCCGCCCGGTGCGTCCCGGCGCCGCGGCTTGCCGCCATCGGGCGGGGGGCCGGAGTCCGGCCCGTCCGCGCCGGGCTGCGGGCGCCCGCTGTCGCCGCTCTTGTCCACGGTGTCCCTTCGTATCGTCTCGTATCGTCCGGAAGCCTGACGTCCGGAAGTCCGACGTCCGGACGCGTGCCGTTCGGGTGCGCGTCCCGCACCGCTGGTCTTCACCGCTTTCGGCGATGTCCTGATCATGCAGTGTGAGGTGGTCTGCCGTCGATGGTATGCGGCTCGGTGTCAGTGGCGGGCCGTAGGGTCTGGGACATGACTACCGCCCAGCAGCCCACTTCACTCTCTCCCTCGCGGGCGAGCGACTTCATGCAGTGTCCGCTGCTGTACAGGTTCCGGGTGATCGACAAGCTGCCGGAGAAGCCGAGCCCGGCGGCGACGCGCGGCACCCTGGTCCATGCGGTGCTTGAGCGGATGTTCGACGACCCGGCTGCGGAGCGGACGGTTCCGCGTGCCCGTGCGATGGTTCCCGGCCAGTGGGACAGGCTGCTCTCGTCCAGGCCGGAGCTGGGTGAGCTGTTCGCGGACGACCCGGGGGGCGAGCAGCTGGCGCAGTGGCTCTCGGAGGCCGAGTCGTTGGTGGAGCGGTGGTTCACGCTGGAGGATCCGACCCGTCTCGAACCGGCCGAGAGGGAGCTGTTCATCGAGACGGAGCTGGCGTCGGGGCTGCGGCTGCGCGGGATCATCGACCGGGTGGACGTGGCGCCGACGGGCGAGGTCAGGATCGTCGACTACAAGACCGGCAAGGCGCCCCGCCCGCAGTTCGCCGAAGGCGCCCTCTTCCAGATGAAGTTCTACGCGCTGGTCGTGTGGCGGCTGAAGGGCATCGTGCCGCGCCGGCTCCAGCTGGTGTATCTGGGCAGCGGCGAGGTCGTGACGTACGACCCGGTCGAGGGTGACCTGGAGCGGGTCGAGCGCAAGCTGCTCGCGCTGTGGGACGCGATCAGGAAGGCCACCGAGAGCGGTGACTGGCAGCCGCGGCCGACGAAGCTCTGCGGCTGGTGCGACCATCAGGCGGTCTGCCCCGAGTTCGGGGGCACCCCGCCGGTGTATCCCCTGGAGGTGGTGCGCGCGCCCGGGGCCGGAGTGTCCGGCGGGGCCGTGCTGGGGTGAGATCCGGCCGGTCCGGGGCTCGCCGCGCCTGATCCGTCCCGGACTCCCCCGGTACGCCCCACGACGTCCCGGTGGGCCGGTCAGGGCAGAATGGGGCCGGTCTAGCAAAGGAGTTCCCGTGGCGATCCGCGTCCTACTGGTCGACGACCAGCCGCTGCTGCGCACCGGTTTCCGGATGATTCTGGAGGCCGAGCAGGACCTCGCGGTGGTCGGTGAGGCCGGGGACGGCCTCCAGGCCCTCGACCAGGTCCGGGCGCTGCAGCCCGATGTGGTGCTGATGGACATCCGGATGCCCCGGATGGACGGCGTCGAGGCGACCCGCCAGATCACCGGTCCTGGCCGGGACGGTCCGGCGAAGGTCCTGGTGCTGACCACCTTCGACCTGGACGAGTACGTCGTGGAGGCCCTGCGGGCCGGCGCGAGCGGCTTCCTGCTCAAGGACGCGCCCGCCAATGAGCTGGTCCAGGCGATCCGGGTGGTGGCGGGCGGCGAGGCGATGCTGGCGCCGAGCATCACGCGCCGGCTGCTCGACAAGTACGCGGACCATCTGCCGTCCGGCGAGGAACCGGTCCCCGACACGCTGCACACGCTGACCGAGCGTGAGGTGGAGGTCCTCAAGCTGGTCGCACGGGGCCTGTCGAACGCGGAGATCGCCGCCGACCTGTTCGTCAGCGAGACCACGGTCAAGACGCATGTGGGCCACGTACTGACCAAGCTGGGGCTGCGCGACCGGGTGCAGGCCGCGGTCTACGCGTACGAGAGCGGCCTGGTACGTCCGGGGGCCCAGCCTTAGTTCCCGGGGGCCGGCCTCCGGGCCTGCCGGGGCCTCCGGGGCGCGGAGGTTCCGGACCGCGGAAGTTCCGGACCGCCGCCGATTCCGGACCGCGGAGGTTCCGGACCGCCGCCGGTTCCCGTGTCCCGGCGTCCGCCGGGGCGACTCCGGGCGGCAGCACAGCCGCCCGGCGCCGGGGCGCCCGCCGTGCGCTGCCGCCGGCCGGTCAGCTGACGCCGCGTCCGAGCTCCCAGATCTGCAGGGCTGACGAGTTGCTGAGCGCCCACTCCACGCCCGTCAGGTCGTCCCGGGCCGCCACATACTGCTTGCCCTGCCAGAGCGGCAGCACGGGGACGTCGTCCGCGACGATGTCCTGGATCTTCTGCAGCGGGACCATCGCCGTGGTGCGGTCGGCCGCACGCCGGGAGTCCGGGATGTACTTGTCGCGGATGGTGCTGTTCGCGTAAGGCAGGTCGAGGAAGTTGCCCTTGCTGAGGAACGGCGAGATGAAGTTGTCCGCGTCGGGGAAGTCCGGGAACCAGCCCATGCCGTAGACCGCGTAGTCGCCCTTCAGCTCCTGGGGGCGGAACTGCGCCCACTCGTGGCCCTTGACCGACACGTCGAAGAGCCCGGAGGCGTTCAGCTGCTGCTTGAGCAGCGCGAACTCCTTTGCTGTGTTCGGCCCGTAGTGGTCGTTCGTGTAATGCAGCGTCAGCCGGATCTTGTCGTTGATCCCGGCCGAGTGCAGGATCTGGGCGGCTTCGCTCTTGCTCGGGTCGCCGTACTTGTTGAAGAACGAATTCGTGTGTCCGCCGATGCCGGTGGGGATCAGCGAGTAGAGCGGCTCGGAGGTCGCGCCGTACACCTTGCTGGCGATCTGGCCCCGGTCGACAAGTGCGGCGATCGCCTGGCGGACCGCCTTGTTCTTCACCGACGGGTCATTGGTGTTGAAGCCGAGGTAGCGGATCTCCAGGCCGGGGCTCTCGACGAAGTTGATGTTCTGCGACGCTCCGCTGGAGAACTTGGAGATCTGCTGCGGCGACATGGTGCGGCCCATCATGTCGATCTTCCCGGACTTCAGCGCGGCGCCCATGGCGTCGGCGTCGGGGAAGGAATCGATCTCGACCTTGTCGTTCTCCAGCTTCAGCGCCCCCTTGTAGTGGGGGTTCTTGGTGAAGACCGCCTTCTGCAGGCGGTCGTTGCTGACCTCCGCCTTGAAGGTGTACGGGCCGGAGCCGTCGACCACGAAGCCCTTGCGCAGCTTGTTCGGCGCGTACGTGCTCTTCTCCACGATGCCCGCGGCCGGGGTGGCCAGCTTGTACGGGAAGGTGGCGTCGGGCGTCTTGAGGTGGAAGACCAGCTCGTGACTGCTCACGGGCTCGATGGTGTCGATGTTCTCCAGCAGACCGGCCGGCCCGTTCGGGTCGTGGATGCGGGTGACCCGGTCGATGGAGTACTTCACGTCGGCCGCCGTCAGGGGGTGGCCGTTGGCGAACTCCAGCCCGCTGCGGAGCTTGCAGCGGTAGCTCTCGTTCTCGGTGTCCGTGAAGCGGCAGTCGCTGGCGGCGTCGGGCACCGGCAGGCCGCCACCACGCGGCATCTGCATCAGGGACTGGAGGGTGGGGCGCAGGAAGTTCCAGATACCGGTGTCGTAGGTGTAGGCGGGGTCCAGAGGAGCCGGCGCCTTGCTGCCGCCCTCGATGAAGTCCGTCGTACCCACGACGATGGGCTTGCCGCCGCCGTCGCCGCTGTCTGTGCCGCCGCACGCGGCGAGTACCGGAGTGAGCAGGCACGCTATCGCCGGCAGCACCAGAGTCTTGCGGTTCATTCGGGACGTTCTCCTCATCCGGCACTGGGATACAGCGATGTACAGACACTCCGCCGCTGCCGCCCGATCGGGGCGGGGCGATCGGGCCGGGTACAGAGCGATCAGTCCAGTGATCCCGGCCGCCTGGTGGGCACCGGAGGCACAGAAGTGTACGGCGAAGTTCTCGTCATGAGATTAGTGGGGAACGTCAGGAAACCTGGACCGGGGGCGACTTGGGCGGGATCCACATCATCTTCACGAATAGCGGAGCGTCAATATCCGACCACCGAAGAGATTCGTACACCGCTTCACCAATCGGGACACATGGGCATGTGCGGAACAGTGGCGGGCCGTTCGCAGCACGCACCGGGGTTCCTGTCGATGATTCACCAGGTGATGAACGTCACTCCTGGCTCATCTTTCGGGTAATGCGCGAAGCCCACTCTTCATGCTCACGTAAATACATACGGATGACGCGCACCGATTCCTTTCAAATCGAAAGGAACACGTTCCGTATCCGGCTCAGTGCATTCCGTTGACCAGGGCTCTGAGAAAGCCCAGATCGACTTCTTCCAGGGATCCGACGACCACCCGGCCGTCCCCGGCGGCGATCGGTGCCACCGAGGGCACGGCCACCACCCGGCAGCCCGCCGCCTCCGCCGCGGCCACTCCGGTCGCGGTGTCCTCGATGACCGCGCAGCGCGCAGGGTCGGCTTCGAGGCCCGCCGCTGCGGCGAGATAGGGCTCAGGATGCGGCTTCGTCCGCGCCACCTCGTCGCCCGCGACCGTCAGGGCGAAGTTGGCCGCGCCGAGCGAGGTGAGGACCCGGTCGATGATCCGCCGGTGGGAGGCGGAGACCAGGGCCGTGGGCACCCCGTGGGCAGCCAGTTCGGTGAGCAGCCGCAGCGCTCCGGGCATCAGCGGCACCCCGCCCGAGATCCGCGCCTCGAACCGGTCGTTGAGCAGCGTGGTCACCTCGGGGAGCGTGATGTCGGCGCCGGTGACCTCGATGAGATATCCGGCGCTGCGGGTCATGGGCCCGCCCACCACGGTGTCCCGCCAGCGTTCGTCGAGCCGGTGGCCGAGTGCGCCGAAGACGTCCACCTCGGCCTCCCACCAGATGCCCTCGGTGTCCACCAGCGTGCCGTCCATGTCGAGCAGGACGGCCTGCAGGGCTGCACCTTCGGCCATACGGGTGTTGAGCGCGGCGACCGTACTGGTCATACGGGGACACCTCCTGGAGGGACACGAAGGCCGGTCACCCTCCCTGCTGGGAAGGCAACCGGCCTGCACCGGACCGACCAGTGTACGTCGGTGCGGTCCGGTGCGCGCTGTGATGCGCCGCATGCGCATCCGGGGGCGGTGTCGGGCTGTCGGGCTACCGGGCGTTGAAGTACTTGGCCTCGGGGTGGTGGATGACGATCGCGTCGGTGGACTGCTCGGGGTGGAGCTGGAACTCCTCCGAGAGCTGGACCCCGATCCGCTCCGGCTGGAGCAGCTCGGCGATCTTCGCCCGGTCCTCCAGATCGGGGCAGGCGCCGTAGCCCAGGGAGAAGCGCGCGCCGCGGTACTTGAGCGCGAACATGTCCTGGACCTCGGTGGGGTCCTCGCCCGCGTAACCGAGCTCGGAGCGGACCCGGGCGTGCCAGTACTCCGCGAGGGCCTCGGCCAACTGGACGGAAAGCCCGTGCAGTTCGAGGTAGTCCCGGTAGGAGTTCGCCTCGAAGAGCTCGGCGGTGGCCTCACCGATCTTCGAGCCGACGGTGACGACCTGGAGGCCGAGCACATCCGTCTCGCCCGAGTCCTCGGGGCGGAAGAAGTCCGCCAGGCACAGCCGGCGGCCGCGGCGCTGGCGGGGGAAGGTGAAGCGGGTGCGCTCGCTGCCGTCGTCGTTGAGGACGATCAGGTCCTCGCCCTTGGAGACGCAGGGGAAGTAGCCGTAGACGACGGCGGCTTCCAGCATGTTCTTGGTGTGCAGCTGGTCCAGCCAGCCGCGCAGGTGCGGGCGGCCCTCGGTCTCGACCAGCTCCTCGTAGGTGGGCCCTTCGCCCTTGCGGGACTCCTTGAGCCCCCACTGGCCCTTGAAGAGGGCCCCCTCGTCCAGCCAGGACGCGTACTCCTTGAGCTGGACGCCCTTGACCACGCGGGTGCCCCAGAAGGGCGGCTCGGGCACCGGATTGTCCACGGCCACGTCCGAGCGTACGGAACCCTCGGGCTCGTCCGTCTCCGGGACCGCGGCCGTGTCCCGCTTGGGCACCCGGCGCTGTTTCAGCTCGGGCAGTACGGCACCCGGGACACCCCGCTTGACGCCGATCAGGGCATCCATCAGGCGCAGGCCCTCGAACGCGTCCCGGGCGTAGCGGACTTCGCCCTCGTAGATCTCGTGCAGGTCCTGCTCGACATAGGCCCGGGTGAGGGCCGCGCCGCCGAGGATGACGGGGAAGTCCGCCGCCATCTCGCGCTGGTTGAGCTCCTGCAGGTTCTCCTTCATGATCACGGTGGACTTGACGAGGAGGCCGGACATGCCGATGACGTCGGCCTTGTGCTCCTCGGCTGCTTCCAGGATCGCGGAGACGGGCTGCTTGATCCCGAGGTTGACGACGTTGTAGCCGTTGTTGGTGAGGATGATGTCGACGAGGTTCTTGCCGATGTCGTGGACGTCGCCGCGGACGGTGGCGAGCACGATGGTGCCCTTGCCGTCGTCGTCGGTCTTCTCCATGTGCGGCTCCAGATGGGCCACCGCGCTCTTCATGACCTCGGCGGACTGGAGCACGAACGGCAGCTGCATCTGGCCGGAGCCGAAGAGCTCTCCGACGACCTTCATGCCTTCCAGGAGGGTGGCGTTGACGATGTCCAGGGCGGGGCGCTCCTGGAGAGCTTCGTCGAGGTCGGCCTCCAGGCCGTTCCGCTCGCCGTCGATGATGCGGCGCTGCAGGCGCTCGTCCAGCGGGAGCGCCATGAGCTCCTCGGCCCTGCCCTGCTTCATCGACTTCATGTTGACGCCCTCGAAGAGCTCCATGAGCTTCTGCAGGGGGTCGTAGCCCTCGGACCGGCGGTCGTGGATCAGGTCGAGCGCGACCTTGACCTGCTCCTCCTCAAGCCGGGCGATCGGCAGGATCTTCGAGGCGTGCACGATCGCCGAGTCGAGCCCGGCCTTGACGCACTCGTCGAGGAAGACCGAGTTCAGCACCACCCGGGCGGCCGGATTCAGGCCGAAGGAGATGTTGGACAGGCCCAGGGTGGTCTGGACGTCCGGATGACGGCGCTTCAGCTCGCGGATCGCCTCGATGGTGGCGATACCGTCGCCCCGTGACTCCTCCTGGCCGGTGCAGATGGTGAAGGTCAGGGTGTCGATGAGGAGGTCCTGCTCGCGCATGCCCCAGTTGCCGGTCAGGTCCTCGATCAGCCGCTCGGCGACGGCGACCTTGTGCTCGGCGGTACGGGCCTGGCCCTCTTCGTCGATGGTCAGCGCGATCAGCGCGGCGCCGTGCTCGACGGCCAGTTCGGTGACCTTGGCGAAGCGGGACTCGGGGCCGTCGCCGTCCTCGTAGTTGACCGAGTTCAGTACGGCACGGCCGCCCAGCTTCTCCAGTCCGGCGCGCAGGACGGGCAGTTCGGTGGAGTCGAGGACGATCGGCAGGGTGGAGGCGGTGGCGAAGCGGCCGGCCAGCTCGGTCATGTCGGCCACGCCGTCACGGCCGACGTAGTCGACGCAGAGGTCGAGCATGTGGGCGCCCTCGCGGATCTGGTCGCGGGCCATCTCCACACAGTCGTCCCAGCGCGCCTCCAGCATCGCCTCACGGAACTTCTTCGACCCGTTCGCGTTCGTCCGCTCACCGATCGCCATGTACGCCGTGTCCTGGCGGAACGGCACACTCTGGTAGAGGGACGCGGCGCCGGGCTCGGGTCGCGGGTCGCGGGTGGCGGGGGTGAGGGTACGGGCCCGCTCGACGACCTGCCGCAGATGCTCGGGTGTCGTACCGCAGCAGCCGCCGATCAGGGACAGGCCGTAGTCGCTGACGAACGTCTCCTGCGCGTCCGCGAGGCCCTCGGGGCCGAGCGGGAAGTGCGCGCCGTCCTTGGTCAGGACGGGCAGGCCGGCGTTGGGCATGCACATCAGCGGCGTACGCGAGTGGCGTGCGAGATAACGCAGGTGCTCGCTCATCTCGGCGGGGCCGGTGGAGCAGTTCAGCCCGATCAGGTCGATACCCAGCGGCTCCAGAGCGGTCAGCGCGGCGCCGATCTCGGAGCCCAGCAGCATGACGCCGGTCGTCTCGAAGGCGAGCGAGCAGATCAGCGGGACCTGGAAGCCCAGGGCGTCCATCGCACGGCGGGCGCCGATGAGGCTCGACTTGGTCTGCAGCAGGTCCTGTGTGGTCTCCACGATCAGGGCGTCGGCGCCGCCGGCGAGCAGGCCCTCGGCGTTCTGCTGGTAGCCGTCGCGGATCACGTCGTACGTGGTGTGCCCCAGCGACGGCAGCTTGGTGCCGGGGCCGATCGAGCCGAGGACCCAGCGCTGGCGGCCGTCCTTGGCGCCGAACTCGTCGGCGACCTCGCGGGCGATACGGGCGCCCGCCTCCGACAGCTCGCCGATCCGGCCGGCGATCTCGTACTCGTTCGCCGCCGAGTGGTTCGCGCCGAAGGTGTTCGTCTCCACGCAGTCCACGCCGACAGCGAAGTACTCCTCGTGCACCGAGCGGACGATGTCCGGCCTGGTCACGTTCAGGATCTCGTTGCAGCCTTCGAGCTGCTGGAAGTCGTCGAGGGTGGGATCCTGCGCCTGCAGCATCGTGCCCATGGCACCGTCGGCCACCACCACTCGGGTGGCCAGTGCCTCACGGAGGGCGTCAGCTCGGGTCCGGCTGTCAGCGGAAGGGGTAGGCGACGAGGCCATGGAATGTGCTCCCTGGGATGCGACGGCTGTCGGCTTTGCGCCTTCCGGCAGGATGGCGCACCTGGCCAGGGTAACGGGGACGGCGCCGGTCGGGGTCGGCGTTCCAGGGGGCGGACGCTCCCGGAAGCGCGGCGGCGCGGCTGGTTCCGGTACCACCCGGCCGCACTCCGCGTGACACTGAGTCGACATGGACCGATAGTGTTCAGCATTGCCGAACAGTGTGGAGGGTGGCCCAGCGATGGCGAAGAACATTCAGTCCCTGGAGCGGGCGGCTGCGATGCTGAGGCTCCTCGCGGGCGGCGAGCGACGGCTCGGCCTCTCCGACATCGCCTCCTCCCTCGACCTGGCCAAGGGCACCGCCCACGGCATTCTGCGCACCCTCCAGCAGGAGGGGTTCGTGGAACAGGACCCGGCGTCCGGGCGCTATCAGCTGGGGGCCGAGCTGCTGCGCCTGGGCAACAGCTATCTGGATGTGCACGAGCTGCGGGCGCGCGCCCTCGTCTGGACCGACGACCTGGCACGCTCCAGCGGTGAGAGCGTCTATCTGGGCGTGCTGCACCAGCGGGGCGTCCTCATCGTCCACCATGTCTTCCGCCCCGACGACAGCCGGCAGGTGCTGGAGGTCGGAGCCATGCAGCCGCTGCACTCCAGCGCCCTCGGCAAGGTGCTGTCGGCCTACGACCCGGTGGCGCACAGCGAGGCGCTGGAGACCGAGCGGGAGAGTTTCACCCCCCGCACGGTCACCGGCCCCGGGCAGTTCGAGTCCGTACTGGATCTCACCAGGGCGCGGGGCTGGGGCTCCGACATCGAGGAGACCTGGGAGGGCGTGGCATCGGTGGCCGCCCCCATCCACGACCGGCGGCGGATGCCGCTGGGCGCCATCGCGGTGACCGGCGCGGTCGAGCGGGTCTGCGTGGACGGGGAGCTGCGCCCCGAGCTGGTGGCCTCGGTGCGCGACTGCGCCCGCTCGGTCTCGCGCGACCTGGGGGCCGGCCGCGTGTGAGGGGGTGTCGTATAAACATCTGTCGCGGCCCACGCTAGTGGGGGGTTTTATGTCGGGGGGGGGCGGGTCGTGTGAA
>NZ_JBHYWP010000029.1:33471-37945 GCF_042751845.1 Streptomyces sp. NPDC059398
CCCCCCCCCCCCCCCCCGCCCCGCGGGGGGGGCGGGGGGGCGCGAGGCCGCCCGAGCGGTAGGGCGCGCCGGGGGGGCGGGCGGTTACGCCGGGGGCCGGCGAGGGGGCGGGGCGGACGCGTTTCCGGGCGGTTTCCGACCACGCCTCCGAGGTTACCGGGGGTGCGCGGCGTATTCCTGGTCGAGTTTCACGTCACAGCCTCTTGACGTTTACCAACCACAGGACAAAACTGCCGTTCATCGGTCGGCATTGTCGAACACTTACCGGAAATACGCGTTAAGGTGTGACAGTGCCAAAGGGCCGGCAACGCCCTCACCTGAGGGCGCGGACGACCGGAGGAAACCGGTGTCCGGCTTCCCCTGGACGAAGGACAAAGGAGTCGCGGGTGTCCAGCTCCGACATCTTCATCGGCGAGACCATCGGGACCGCCGTACTCGTACTGCTCGGCGCCGGCGTGTGCGCCGCCGTCACCCTCAAGCGCTCCAAGGCCAAGGACGCGGGCTGGCTGGCCGTCACGTTCGGCTGGGGCTTCGCCGTACTGACCGCCGCCTATATCTCCACCGGCGTATCGGGCGCACATCTGAACCCCGCGGTGACCATAGGTCTGGCCGTCAAGGGCGACACCCCGTGGAGCGACGTACCGCTGTACCTCGGCTCGCAGTTGCTCGGCGCCATGATCGGCGCCGCGCTCGTCTGGGTCGCGTACTACGGCCACTTCCAGGCCCATCTCAGGGACCCGGAGATCGCCGCCCTGGAGAAGACCACCCCGAAGGACGAGCCCGGCCCCGGCCCGGTGGGCGGTGTCTTCTTCACCGCGCCCGAGATCCGCAACGTCGCGCAGAACCTGGCCACCGAGATCATCGGCACCCTGGTCCTCGTCCTGGCGATCCTGACGCAGGGGCTCAGCGCCGACGGCAAGGGCCTGAGCATCCTCGGCGCGCTGATCACCTCCCTGGTCGTCGTCTCCATCGGACTCTCGCTCGGCGGCCCGACCGGTTACGCCATCAACCCGGTCCGCGACCTCGGCCCGCGTATCGTCCACTCCCTGCTGCGGCTCCCCCACAAGGGCAGCTCGGACTGGAGCTACGCGTGGATACCCGTGGCGGGCCCCCTGATAGGCGGCGCTCTCGCAGGCGGTCTGTACAACCTCGCCTTCGCGTGAGCACCCGGCACCGTCGACCAATCCTTCAGACTTTCGGAGCACACCGTGACCACTGACGCTCACACCACCGGGCCGTTCATCGCGGCCATCGACCAGGGCACCACCTCCAGCCGCTGCATCGTCTTCGACCGGGACGGACGGATCGTCGCCGTCGACCAGAAGGAGCACGAGCAGATCTTCCCCAAGCCGGGCTGGGTCGAGCACGACGCCGCGGAGATCTGGACCAACGTCCAGGACGTCGTGGCGGGCGCGGTCGAGAAGGCCGGCATCACGGCCGACGACGTCAAGGCCATCGGCATCACCAACCAGCGCGAGACCACGCTGCTCTGGGACAAGAACACCGGTGAGCCCGTCCACAACGCCATCGTCTGGCAGGACACCCGCACCGACGCGGTCTGCCGCGAGCTCGGCCGCAATGTCGGCCAGGACCGCTTCCGCCGTGAGACCGGACTCCCGCTGGCCTCGTACTTCGCAGGACCGAAGATCCGCTGGCTGCTCGACAACGTCGAGGGGCTGCGCGAGCGCGCCGAGGCCGGCGACATCCTCTTCGGCACCATGGACTCCTGGGTCATCTGGAACCTGACGGGCGGGGTGAACGGCGGTGTCCACGTCACGGACGTCACCAACGCGTCCCGCACGCTGCTGATGAACCTCCACACGATGAAGTGGGACCCGAAGATCCTCGGCTCCATCGAGATCCCGGCGGCCGTGCTGCCGGAGATCCGCTCGTCGTCCGAGGTGTACGGCACGGCCGCGTCCGGCGTCCTGGCAGGTGTCCCGGTGGCTTCCGCGCTCGGCGACCAGCAGGCGGCCCTGTTCGGCCAGACCTGTTTCGCCGAGGGCGAGGCCAAGTCGACGTACGGCACCGGCACCTTCATGCTGATCAACACCGGTGGCACGCCGGTCAACTCGTACAACGGCCTGCTGACGACCGTCGGCTACCAGATCGGCGACCAGAAGCCGGTGTACGCCCTGGAGGGGTCGATCGCCGTCACGGGGTCGCTCGTCCAGTGGCTGCGCGACCAGATGGGCATGATCAACAGTGCCGCCGAGGTCGAGACGCTGGCCTCTTCGGTCGACGACAACGGCGGCGCGTACTTCGTGCCGGCCTTCTCCGGCCTGTTCGCCCCGTACTGGCGTCCCGACGCGCGCGGTGTGATCGCCGGTCTGACCCGCTACGTCACCAAGGCGCACATCGCCCGTGCCGTGCTCGAAGCCACCGCCTGGCAGACGCGTGAGATCAGCGACGCCATGACCAAGGACTCCGGCGTCGAGCTGACCTCGCTCAAGGTCGACGGCGGTATGACCTCCAACAACCTGCTGATGCAGACGCTCTCCGACTTCCTGGACGCACCGGTCGTGCGCCCGATGGTGGCCGAGACGACCTGCCTCGGCGCTGCCTATGCCGCCGGTCTCGCCGTCGGCTTCTGGCCGGACACCGACGCGCTGCGCGCCAACTGGCGCCGGGCCGCCGAGTGGACACCCCGGATGGACGCGGCCGTCCGTGACCGCGAGTACAAGAACTGGCTCAAGGCCGTACAGCGGACCATGGGCTGGCTCGAAAACGAGGAGTAACCAATATGACCACCCTGCAGAGCGTCCCGGCCCTCGGGACGCACCCGGCCTCCGGCTCCCTTCCGAGCCGCGCCGAGACTCGGGAGCAGCTTTCCAAGGCGACGTACGACCTCCTGGTGATCGGCGGCGGAATCCTGGGCATCTCCACCGCCTGGCACGCCGCGCAGTCCGGGCTGCGGGTGGCCCTGGTGGACGCCGGCGACTTCGCCGGCGCCACCTCGTCCGCATCCTCCAAGCTTCTGCACGGCGGCCTCCGCTACCTCCAGACGGGGGCCGTGAAGCTGGTCGCGGAGAACCACTTCGAGCGCCGCGCCGTCTCCCGTGACGTGGCCCCGCACCTGGCCAACCCGCTGACGTTCTATCTGCCGGTGTACAAGGGCGGCCCGCACGGCGCGGCCAAGCTCGGTGCGGGCGTCTTCGCCTACTCCGCGCTCTCCGCCTTCGGCGACGGTGTCGGCCATGTCATCTCCCCGGCGAAGGCGCAGCGCGATGTGCCGGAGCTGCGGACGGACAACCTCAAGGCCGTCGCGGTCTACGGCGACGACCAGATGAACGACTCCCGTATGGCCCTGATGACCGTGCGCGCCGCCGTCGAGTCCGGGGCCACCGTGCTCAACCACGCGGAGGTCACCGGGCTGCGCTTCACGCAGGGCCGGGTGACCGGCGCGGAGCTCAAGGACCGGCTCGACGGCAGCGAGTTCGGCGTCAGCGCCCGGCTCGTCCTGAACGCGACCGGACCCTGGGTCGACCACCTGCGCAAGCTGGAGGACCCGAACGCGGCGCCCTCCATCCGGCTCTCCAAGGGCGCACACCTGGTCCTGAAGCGCACCGCGCCCTGGCGTGCCGCGCTGGCGACGCCGATCGACAAGTACCGGATCACCTTCGCCCTCCCCTGGGAGGACCAGTTGCTGCTCGGGACCACCGACGAGGAGTACGAGGGCGACCCGGCCGATGTCTCGGTCAACGAGAAGGACATCGCCCAGATCCTGGACGAGGCCGCCTTCTCGGTTCGGGACCAGCAGCTCTCGCGCGATCTGATCACGTACTCCTTCGCCGGCCTCCGGGTGCTGCCCGGCGGCCCCGGTGACACCTCGAAGGCCAAGCGCGAGACGGTCGTCACCGAGGGACGCGGCGGGATGCTGTCGGTGGCGGGCGGCAAGTGGACGACCTTCCGGCACATAGGCCGTACGGTCATGAACAAGCTGGCCGCACTGCCCGGCCACCCGCTCGGCGACGACATGGAGCCGATCTCGCACCTGCCGAAGAAGCAGCCCCTGCCCGGCATCGCCAATCCGCACGCCGTCGCGCACCGGCTCCTTGTGGACGGCGGGACGCCGGGGCCGCGCATGGCGGCGGACACGGCCCGCCATCTGGCCACGCACTACGGCTCGCTCGCGTTCGACATCGCCCGGCTCGCGAACGAGGACCCGGCGCTGGGCGAGCGGGTCCACCCCGACGCCCCGGAGATCTGGGCGCAGGTCGTCTACGCACGCGACCACGAGTGGGCCGAGACGGCGGACGACGTGCTGCGCCGCCGTACGACGCTGACCATACGGGGCCTGGCCACGGACGAGGTCCGGGCGAAGGTCGAGGACGTACTCGGCAAGAAGTAGGCACCAGGAAGTAGGCACAGTGTGGTGAGGGGGGGGGGCCCGGGGGCCGCCCCCCCCAGGGGCAGCCGGGGGCGGGGGCGGGGCGGCGCCCCCGGCCCCCCGGGCGGGGCCGGGCGGGCGGGC
>NZ_JBHYWP010000029.1:37955-64978 GCF_042751845.1 Streptomyces sp. NPDC059398
CCCACGCGGGCCGGGCCCCCGCACGTGGCCGGGGCCTGGGTCGCGGCTGAACTCCCAAACACTCTCCCCCCCGCAGTGCCCCAGTGTGGGGTGGGGGGGGCCCGGGGGGGCCCCCCCCTCACCTGTGTCCGGCGGCGGGGGCGCCGGTCCGGCCGCCCGTCACCCGTGTCCGCGGCAGGGCGGCGGTGCCGGTCCGCGGTCGTGCCACACGGCTGCCACAGTGCCGCAATATGCGGCACTCAGAGTGGCACCATGAAGTTTCAGGTGCTCTCCCTCATCAGCCACGCTCCGCATCCGCTGACCGGTGAACTGCCTTCCGCCGCCGACCGGTTGGCCGAGGTCGTCGATGCCGGGGCGGCGGTGGAGCGGCTCGGGTTCGACGCGTTCGCCGTCGGCGAGCGGCACGCCGGCCCCTTCCTGTCGTCGAGCCCGACCGTGGTGCTGGGCGCCCTCGCCGCGCGTACCTCCCGGATCAGACTGCTCACCGGCGTCACGGTGCTGGCGATCCTCGATCCGGTCCGGGTCGCGGAGGACTACGCGACCCTGGACCAGCTGTCGCGCGGCCGTGTCGAGCTGGTCGTCGGCAAGGGCGCCGAGGCCGGGCACTTCTCGCTCTTCGGGCTCGAAGAGGAGCGGCAGTGGGACCTGCAGAAGGAGAAGTACGAGCTGCTGCGCAGGCTCTGGAGCGAGGAGGAGGTCGACTGGGAGGGCGAGTTCAGGCCCGCGCTGCACGGGGTGACGACCCTTCCGCGCCCCTACGGCGGGCCCCCGCGCGTCTGGCACGGGTCGGCGACCAGCCTCAACTCCCCCGAACTGGCGGCACGTCACGGCGATCCCCTCTTCACGGCCAACGCCATCCAGCCGCGTGAGGCGTACGCGGAGCTGATCGCCCACTACCGCGAGAAGTTCGAGGAGTACGGCCACGACCCGGCGCGGGCCCATGTCGCCGCCGGGTCGGGCGGTCTGCTGATCGCCGACAGCTCACAGCAGGCGGTGGAGCGCTTCAAGGGGCTGTACGAGGCGAAGGTGGCCCAGACCTTCAAGCCGCAACTGGCGGGCCGGGCCGGATACAACACCCCGTTCCGCACCATCGAGGACGCCATGGGGAGCGGGCCGCAGCTCATCGGGTCACCGCAGCAGATCATCGACAAGATCCTCGGATACCACGAGGTCTACCGGCACGATCTCCAGTCCGTCAGTGTCGACGGATTCGGCCTGGCGCGCGGCGAACAGCTGGAGACGCTCCAGCGGTTCGCCGAGGAGATCGCCCCGGTGGTCCGCAAGGAGGCGCCTTCGGCACTCTGGGAGTGACACCGGGGCGGACGGGCCGGCCGGGAGCGGAACCACCGGGCGGGCAACCTGGGCGGGTCGGCCGGGAGCGGAACCTCGTGGATGGGCCGGCCTGGAGCGGATCCACCGGGGCGGACCGGCCAGGACGGATCCGCACGGTCGCTCAGGCGCAGCGCCGCCCGCCCGGCTCAGGACGAGATCAGGGCGCGATCAGGGCGAGACCTCCTCCAGGCGCCGCCCCGCCGTCTCCTCGGCGCCGAGCACCGCGACCACGGCGCCCGCCAGGGCCACCGCTCCCAGCACCACGAAGACCGGGGAGACATGTCCTCCGGCGTACACCATGCCGACGGCGATGGGCCCGAGGATCACACCGAGCCGGTTCATCGCTCCGCCCACACTGCTGCCCAGCGCCCGCATCCGGGTCGGGAAGAGCTCGGGTGTGTAGAGGTAGAGGCAGATGTTGGAGCCGAAGAAGAAGACGGCGGCGAGCGAGGTCCACACCAGCACCTGGAGCGGGGTCCGGGCGCCGAGGTGGGCGAGGACGAAGAGCAGTACGGCGGCTCCCGCGAGGCAGACCGTGATGACGCGCCTGCGGCCGGCACGGTCCACGGTGAGCGCGGCGGCGAGACAGCCCACGAGTCCGGCGCAGGCCGTCACGGTCGAGTAGAGCAGGGCGTCGGAGAGCGAGAGCCCGTAGCGGTTCTGGTAGATCGTCGGCAGCCATGAGGTGATGCCGTAGTTGACGAAGTAGCCGGTGAACCAGAGGGCGCCGATCACCAGGGTGCGGCGGCGGTAGCGGCCGGTGAACAGCCCGCGCAGACCGCTGGCCCCGGACTCCGGAGCCGCCCCGGACTCCGGAACCGGTCCGGACTCCGGAACCGGTCCGGGCGCTGTCACCTCCTCGTCCGGCGCCGGGTCGGTGACGGGCGGCAGCGGCTTCCCAGTGGCGCGGGCGACCTCGGCCTCGATCCGGGCCATCACATCGGACGCCTCCTGGACCCTGCCGTGTTCCGCGAGCCAGCGCGGGGACTCCGGTACGGCGCGCTGCACCAGGACGCAGAGCACCCCCGGCACCGCGGCCAGCACATACATCCAGCGCCAGCCGAGCAGCGGCACCACCCAGGCGGCGACCAGGGCGCCCACGGTGAGTCCGGCCGGGAAGACCAGCTCGTAGAGGAGTACGAAGCGCCCGCGCCGGTGGCTGCGGGTGATCTCGGCGATGAAGGTGGCCGCCACCGGGACCTCGCCGCCGATGGCCAGCCCCTGGATGAAGCGCACCACCATGAAGGAGCCGGGGGACGGGGTCGCGGCCAGGACGAGGTTGGCGGCGCTGGAGACGGCCACGCACAGGGCGATGACCCTGACCCGGCCGATCCGGTCGGCGAGCCGGCCGGAGAGCACCGCGCCGATGAGCATCCCGACGGAGCCGACGGTGAGCAGCCAGGTGGCGGCGGAGTCGGCCAGATGCCACTCACCGCGCAGTTGGGGCATCGCGTAGGCGATCAGGAGCTGGTCGAATGCCTCGAAGAAGGTGACGGCGCCCACGATGAGCCGGACGGTGACATGCCAGCGGCTCATCGGGAGCCGTTCGAAACGGGCGGCGACGGCCGCCCGGACGGCTCGGTCCGCTGAAGCGTCGATCGTCATATGCGGGGTCCTCCGACTCCACGGCTGAGGGGCGAGGGCGAGGCGAGGCGCGAGGGCGGAAGAAACGCGGTGTCCCAAGGGGGTTGTCCGCAACCCGGGCCGCGAAGCGCGTTAGGTCAAAGTTTCTTAGCGCTTAAGTTGTATCGCCCGCACACCGGACGACGTCAAGGGTCTGCACAGGTAAATCACCAAGTAATTGGGGGTTGCGTCGAAATATTTAAGCCCTTAGATTTCTAGCCCTCAGCCAACCAAGCTCCCCATCAACCCCGTTCAGCCAGGAGGCTCCCGTATGCCCCGGTCCCCTGCTGCCGACGTACCCGACGAAGCGCTCGTGGCCGGTGTGTGGCGCCGCGGCGCCGGTGCCCCGGCCGAGACCACCGACCCGGCCACCGGCCGGGTGCTCGCCACCGTGCACGCCGTGACCCCGGCGGAGGTCGACGAGGCCGCCGAAGGCGCGGCCCGCGCCGCCGCCGACCCGGTCTGGCGTGCGCTCCTTCCCCACCAGCGGGCCCGGCTGCTGCACCGGATCGCCGAGCTGACCGAGGACGCGGCGGAACACCTCGCCGCGCTCCAGACCGCCGACACCGGCAAGGCCCTCACCGAGACCCGCGCCCTGGTGGCCAGTGCGGCCGGGACCTTCCGGTACACGGCCGCCGCCCTGGAGACCGCCGAGGAGGCGGTCACCCCGGCGCGCGGCGACTACCTCACGATGAGCACCTACGAACCCATCGGCGTGGTGGGCGCGATCAACCCCTGGAACTCCCCGGTGGCCAGTGACGCGCAGAAGCTCGCGCCCGCGCTGGCCGGCGGCAACGCGGTCCTGCTGAAGCCGGCCGAGTGGACCCCGCTGGTCTCCCTCGCGCTGGGCCGGCTGATCACCCGTGCCCTCGGTGAACTCGCGCTGCCTGCCGGGCTGTTGTCGGTGCTCCCCGGGCGCGGCAGCGTCGTGGGCGACGCTATCGTGCGCCATCCCCGTACCGGGAAGGTCAGCTTCACCGGCGGTACGGAGACCGGGCGGAGCATCGCGCACGCCGCGGCCGAGAAGATCATGCCGGTCTCACTGGAGCTGGGCGGCAAGTCACCGACGATCGTCCTTGCCGACGCCGACATCGAACAGGCCCTGGCCGGGGTCATGTTCGGGGTCTTCTCCTCCAGCGGCCAGTCGTGTATCGCCGGTTCGCGGCTCTTCGTGGCGCGGGAGATCTACGACGCGTTCGTCGGGGAACTCGTCGCGCGCACCGGGAGACTGCGGGTCGGACCCGGCACCGCGCCGGACACCCAGGTCGGCCCACTGGTGCACCACAGCCACCGGGACTCCGTCGCGGCCCGCGTCGATCTGGCGCGCGCCGAGGGGGCCCGGGTGCTCTGCGGCGGGTCGGTGCCGCCGGGCGACGGCTACCGGGACGGGGCCTACTACCTGCCGACCGTCCTGGACGGCCTGGACAACTCCTCGCGCACCTGCCAGGAGGAGATCTTCGGACCGGTCGTCGCCGCACTGCCCTTCGACGACGAGGGCGACCTGGTCAGGCGGGCCAACACCTCGGTGTACGGGCTTGCCTGCGGCATCTGGACCCGGGACCACCGGGCCGCCTGGCGGATCGCCCGCCGGATCGAGGCCGGCACCGTCTGGATCAACACCTACAAGCAGTTCAGCATCGCCACCCCCTTCGGCGGCCTCAAGGACAGCGGGCTCGGGCGGGAGAAGGGCCGCGACTCCATCCGCGCCTACCAGCGTCAGAAGTCCCTGTACTGGGGCACATCGGACGCCCCTCTGCCCTGGGCCGCTCTGTAGTCCTGTCCGGCTGGGCCCCGTCCGGCCGCTCGTCACAGCCCGTCTGGAGACAGTCATGCCCCTACCCCCCATCGCCCGGCTGCGGTCACTGCGCAGTGTCGAGCTGTTCACCCCCGCCTTCACCGAGACCGCCGACTTCTACCAGGAGGTCTGGGGCCTGGAGAGCGTCGAGTCCGGCCCCGGTGCGCGCTGGCTGCGCGGCACCGGCGCCGAGCACCATGTGCTGCACCTCACCCGCGCCGACCGCACGGGCCTCGGCAGGATCGCCTTCGCCGTGGCCGCACCGGCCGATGTGGACGAGGCCGCCCGACGGCTGCTCGCCCGCGGCATCACACCGGTCGCGGGCCCCGGGCCGCTCGACCAGGTGGGCGGCGGCTACGGGCTGCGCTTCACCGACCCCGAGCACCGGCTCATCGAGATCAGCGCCGAGGTCGAGGCGGTCGCGCCGCGCGGCCGGGACGGCTCGGTGCCGGTCGGCGTCACCCACACCGTGCTCAACACGGCCGACATCGACGCCTCGGTCGCCTTCTACCGCGACGTACTCGGCCTGCGGGTCTCCGACTGGTCCGAGCACCAGATGGCGTTCCTGCGTTGCAACACCGACCACCACTGCATCGCCTTCAACCAGGCCGAGTGGGCCTCGCTGAACCACGTGGCCTACGAGATGAGTTCGGTCGACCACTTCATGCGCGGGCTCGGCCGGCTGCGCCACCACGGCATCGTCCCGCAGTGGGGACCCGGCCGGCACGGTCCCGGCAACAACACCTTCTCGTACTTCACCGACCCGGCCGGGCTCGTCTGCGAGTACACGTCCGATGTCGCGCAGATCGTGGAGGACACCTGGATCGCCCGGGTCTGGCGGCGGACCCCCGAACTGTCCGATCTCTGGGGGACGGCGGGTCCGCCGTCGACGGAGATCCGCACCCGGATGGCGGGCACCCCCGACCCCGGCCCACTCGCCGCCACCGCCCCGGCGACAACCGGCACCGACACCGACACCGACACCGACACCGACACCGACACCGAGGAGGTTCCGGTATGACCCGCAGCGTGGGACTCGTCGGCTGGGGCGCCATCGGCCGCACCGTGGGCACCGCTCTCGCCGCAGGCGCCGTCGAAGGGGCCGAACTGGTCTGCGTGGTCGACAACCGCGCGATCGGCGAGGCCCCCGCCCCGCAGCTGACCTTCGAGGAGGCCCTGGAGCGCTGCGATCTGATCGTGGAGGCGGCGGGCCAGGGCGTCGTACGGGAGTGGGCCGAGCGCATCCTGCGGTCCGGAACCGATCTGCTGGTCGCGTCGACCGGGGCGCTCACCGACGAGGAACTGGCGAAGCGGCTGCTGGACGCGGGGCCGGGCCGGGTGTACTTCACATCGGGCGCCGTGGGGGGCCTGGACCTGCTCCAGGCAGCCCGGGGCCTCGGGCCGCTGCACGACGTACGGCTGACCACCACCAAACTGCCCTCGACGCTTGAACAGCCCTGGATGGACGGGGAGTTGCTGGCCCGGATGCGCGCGGCGACCGGTCCGGTCGAGGTCATGTCGGGCACCGCACGCGACATCCCGGTGAAGTTCCCCAAGTCGACCAATGTGGCCGCTTCGGTGGCCCTCGCCGTGGGAGACCTGGACGCGGTTCGGGTCCGGGTGATCGCCGACCCGGGCGCCGACCGTACCCGCCATCTGATCGAGGCGGAGGGGCCGCAGGGTTCGTACCGCTTCGAAGTGGCACATCTGCCGGATCCGGGCAACCCGGCCACCAGCCGGATCGTGCCGTACGCGGTGCTGCGCAGCATCGCGGCCGTCGCCGGGCGGACAGGGCAGCTGCTGTGACCGCCGCACCGGTCGCCGCACCGCATGTGACGGAGGCGGGCACCGAGGGGCCGCTGCTGCTCTGTCTGCACGGCATCGGCTCGTCGTCCGCCGCCTTCGCCCCGCAATTCGGTGAACTCTCCGCCTACGTACGGGTGGTGGCCTGGGACGCGCCGGGCTACGCGGCCTCTCCCGACCCGGCGGGGCCGCTGACGCTCGACGACTACGCGGACGCGGCCGCGGCCCTCATCGAGGAGCGCGGCGGCAGCGCCCATGTGCTGGGCGTCTCCTGGGGCGGGGTCATCGCGCTGCGGCTGGCCGCCCGTCATCCCGGGCTCGTGGAGTCGCTGATCGTCGCCGATTCCAGCGCCGGTTCGGGCGCCGATCCGGCGAAGGCGGCGGCGATGCGCGAGCGGGCCGCCGAGCTCGCGGCCGCCGGGCCCCGGGCCTTCGCCGAACGGCGCGGCCCCCGGCTCGTCTCCGGAGCGGCGCCCCCCGCCCTGGTGCGCAAGGTCGTCGACACCATGGCCGCAGCTGTCCGGCTGCCCGGCTACGGCTACGCGGCGGAGGCGATGGCGGCGGCCGACCTCCGTACCGAACTCGCCGGAGTCACCGCGCCCGCCCTGGTCATCTGCGGCGACCAGGACCGGGTCACCGGCGCCGAGGCGAGCCAGCTGATCGCGGGCTCACTCCACAAGTCCGCCTACGTGATCGTCAAGGACGCCGGTCACCTGGCCAACCAGGAGCAGCCCCGGGCCTTCAACGCCTGGGTCCTCTCCCACCTCCGTATCACCGCACAGATCCCGGAATGACCCACCCGCGCGGTACCGCGCAGAAGGAGCACGTCATGCCCGTCACCACCACCGCGTACGACAACGGCGGCGACCTCGCCCGCTACACCGACTCGCTGATCGCGTCGAAGGACTCCCGCGAGCCCGACTGGGACACCCTGGCCTTCCAGGCCAAGGCCGGTGAGCAGTACCGGCGCGCGCAGATCCGCTACGTCGGTTCCGGCGCGACCGGCAACCACGAGGGAGACAACAGGATCCTGCCGTCCGGCGGCTTCACCTTCTCCAACATGCTGCTGCCGCCCGGCGCCGAGGGGCCCGAGCACACCCACCACGACGTCGAGGAGGCGTTCTTCGTCCTGGAGGGCGAGGTCCGCGTCGGCATCCACCGCGGCGACAGCGAGGCGGAGTTCCGCACCCTCGGCTACCGCGACATGATCGTGGTCCCGGCGGGTGTGGCGCGTTCGCTGAAGAACGAGGGCGAAACCGACGCACTGTTCTGCGTCGTCATCGGCACCCAGAAGCCGCAGGTCCCGACCTACCCCGAGCACTCGCCGATGCACGGCGTGACCCGCGACTGATGCGCACGGTCGTCATCACCGGCGCCGGCCGTGGCCTGGGACTGGCCATGGCCCGCCGGGCCGCCCGGGACGGCTTCCGCACCGTGGTCGCCGAAGTGGACCCGGAGCGCGGCGGCACGGCGGTACGGGCGCTGCGCGACGAGGGGCTCGACGCCCACTTCGTACGGTGCGACGTGGCGGACCCCGGATCGGTCGACGCGCTCGCGTCCGCGGTCGCGGACCTCGGGCCGCTGCACGGTCTCGTCAACAACGCGGCGCTCGCCAACGGCGTGGGCGGCAAGGAGTTCCAGGACATCACCGTCGCGGAGTGGGACCGGCTGATGGCCGTCAACGCCCGCTCCCCCTGGCTGGTCTCCCGCGCCCTGCTGCCCCAGCTCCTCGCGCACGGCGACGGCGGACGCATCGTCCATCTGGCGTCCGACGCCGCACTTTACGGCTCGGTACGGCTCGCCCACTACGTCACGTCCAAGGGCGCCGTGATCGCGCTCACCCGGGCGATGGCCCGTGAACTCGGCGACCGGGGCATCACCGTGAACGCGGTGGCCCCCGGCATCACCGAGGGCGAGGCCACCGAGTCCGTACCGGCCGAGCGCCATGAGCTGTACCGCGCCAACCGGGCCATCTCACGCCCGCAGCGCGCCGACGACCTGCTGGGACTCGTCTCGTTCCTGCTGGGCGCCGAGTCCCGCTATCTCACCGGACAGGTGATCGCCGTCAACGGCGGCTTCACCATGAACTGACCCTCGGAGCAACTGCTATGGATCTGGGCCTCGCCGACCGCACCGTACTGGTCACCGGCGGCAGCTCGGGCGTCGGCCTGGCCACGGTCCGCGCCCTGCTCGACGAAGGCGCCTGCGTCGCCGCCTGCGGGCGCGACGCGGGCCGGCTCGCCGCCGCGGCGGCCGGTCTCGGCGCCGGCGAAGACCGGCTGCTCACCGGAGTCTGCGACGTACGGGACGCCGGAGCGGTCCGCCGCTTCACCGAACGCACCGCCGAGCACTTCAGCGGGCTGGACGGCCTCGTCAACAACGCGGGGCAGTCGCGGATGAAGAGCTTCGCCGAGAGCACGGCCGACGACTGGCGGGACGAGCTGGAGCTGAAGTTCGCCGGCATTCTCAACCCGGTGCACGCGGGGCTCGACCTGCTGCGCGCCTCGCCCGTCGCATCCGTCGTCAACATCAACGCGGTCCTGGCCAAGCAGCCCGAACCGCGGCTCATCACCACCAGTGCCGCCCGCGCCGGGATCCTCAACCTCTCCAAATCCCTCTCGCAGGAGCTGGCCCCGGACGGCATCCGGGTCAACTCGGTCTGCCTGGGCCTGGTCGACACCGGCCAGTGGACCCGCCGCCACGCGGCATCCGGCACCCCGCTGCCGTACGAGCAGTGGCAGGCGGAGCTGGCCGCCGACCGCGGGGTCGCACTCGGCAGGCTCGGCCGCGCCGAAGAGGTCGCCTACGCGGTGGTGGCCCTGCTCTCACCCCGCGCCTCGTACATCACTGGCACCGGCATCGACGTCTGCGGCGGCGTCGGCCGCTCCATCCTCTGAGGAGACCACCATGCGTCACACCACCGGGGGCGATCTCCTCGTCGCCGTCCTGCGCGAACTCGGCATCGACACGGTCTTCGGCATCGTCAGCGTGCACAATCTGCCGCTGGTCGAGGCCGTCGACCGGGAGCTGCGCTTCGTACCCGTACGGCACGAGGCCACCGCCGTCAGCGCGGCCGACGCCTACGGCAGGGCGCGCGGCTCGATCGGCTGCGCGCTCACCTCCACGGGCACCGGCGCGGGCAACGCGGCAGGATCGCTCGTCGAGTCGCTCAGCGCCGGCACCGCCGTCCTGCATGTCACCGGGCAGATCGACAGCGCCTATCTGGGCGGCGGGCGCGGCTTCATCCACGAGACCAAGGACCAGCTCGCGATGTTGCGCGCGGTCTCCGCCTACGCGGCGACGGTCACATCGGCCGCTGACGCGGGGCGTCTGCTGCGCGAGGCGGCCCGCGCCGCGCTCGCCTCCGCGGGCGGTCCCGGCAGCGTCGAATGGCCGGTGGATCTGCAGTACGCGGCGCAGACGGACGACGGGTCGGCGCCCGCCGAAGCACCGCACCCGGTGCCGGACGCGGCCGAACTCGCCGCGGCCGCGGCGCTGCTGGGGTCCGCCAGGCGCCCGCTGGTCTGGGCCGGCGGCGGCGCGACCGGGGCGGGGCCGCAGCTCACAGCGCTGCTCGCGGCGACCGGCGCGGGCCTGCTGACGTCCAACTCGGGGCGCGGGGCGGTGCCCGAGGACCACCCGGCGGTCATCGGCAACTTCGCCACCACCCCGGCCGCGCGCGCCCTGCTCGCCGATGCGGATGTGCTGCTCAGCATCGGCACCCACTTCCGGTCCAACGAGACCGCCGACTACACGCTCGAACTGCCCGCGGCCCATATCCAGCTAGACACCGACCCGGCGGCGCCCGGCCGTGTCTACCCGGCGCGCCACGCCCTGCACGGACGTGCGGCCGATGTACTGGAATCGCTGCTGCCGCACGCGCGCGCCGCCGAGCCGGAGTGGACGGCCCGGATCACCTCCGTACGCGAGGAGGTACGGGCCCGGCTGCACGACTCGATCGGCCCGCAGGCGGCGGTCTGCGACGCGCTGCGGGCGGTGCTGCCGCGCGATGCGGTCGTCGCCCGCGATGTCACCATCGCCTCCAGCAGCTGGGGCAACCGGCTGCTCGACATGTACGACCCCCGGTCCAATGTCTTCCCGCGCGGCGGTGGCATCGGACAGGGCCTCGGCATGGGCATCGGGGCCGCGCTCGCCCGGCCGGACACCCCGACCGTGGTGCTGGCGGGCGACGGCGGCCTCGTCGTCCACCTCGGCGAACTGCTCACGCTCGCCCAGGAACGCCCGGCCCTGACCCTCGTCGTGTTCAACGACGGCGGCTACGGCGTGCTCCGCAATATGCAGGACCGCTACAGCGACCGGCGCTCCGGAGTGGATCTGACCACCCCGGACTTCGAGCGGCTGGCCGGTGCCTGTGGCCTCCCGTACGCCCGGATAGCGGCCACCGAGCACGCGCACCCGGTGCTCGAACACGCCGTCGCCTCCGGCGGTCCGGTGCTCGTCGAGGTCGATCTGGCCGCGCTCGGCCCGATGAAGAACCCGTTCACCCCGCCCGTCACCATCCCCACCGCTTAGGGAGGCCACCATGGAAGCGACCGGCGAACACCGGCTCGGGCTCCTGGTCCGCACGATGACCCTGGAGGCCGATGGGGTCCTCTCGGTCGGTCTCGCCCATCCGGACGACAAGCCGCTGCCGGCCTGGGAGCCCGGCGCCCATCTCGATCTGGAGATCGGCGGACTGACCCGGCAGTACTCGCTCTGCGGCGACCCGCACGACCTCTCCGGGTACCGCATCGGCGTACTCGACGAGCCGTCGTCACGCGGCGGTTCACGGTATGTGCACACCCGGCTGCGCCCGGGCCAGCGGGTCGACGCCACCGGGCCGCGGAACCACTTCGCGCTGGAGGCGGCCGAGCGTTACGTCTTCATCGCGGGCGGAATCGGCATCACCCCGATCCTCCCGATGGCCCGGGATGCGGAGCGGCGGTCCGTTCCGTACACCCTGGTGCACGGCGGCCGGACCCGGGCATCCATGGCGTTCGGCGCCGAACTGGCGGCGCTCGGCGGGGACGTGCTCCGGCATCCGCAGGACGAGCTGGGGCATATCGATCTGGCGGCGGCGCTGGACGGCGTGGGGCCGGGCACGCTGGTGTACTGCTGCGGGCCCGAGCCGCTGCTCGCCGCCGTGGAGGCGGCCTGCCCCGCCGGACTGCTGCGGGTGGAGCGGTTCGCCGCGCCGGCCGTGGAGCCGGCCGGCGACGACACGGCCTTCGATGTGGAGTGCCGCGCGTCCGGTGTCACCGTCCCGGTCGGCAGCGGCACCTCCGTCCTGGCGGCCGTCGAAGCCGCGGGCATCCCGGTCGGCAGCTCCTGCCGGGACGGCATCTGCGGGACCTGTGAGACCCGGGTGCTCGAAGGCACCCCGGACCACCGGGACTTCGTCCTCAGCGAGACCGAGCACGCGTCGAACGCGACCATGATGATCTGTGTGTCGCGCTGCGCCTCGGGTCCTCTCGTCCTCGACCTCTGATGACCATCGAACCCCTCCTGGAGGCACTGTGACCACCGACTGGCCCTACCTGGACGTACATCAGTCGCGCACCCATGAGCCCACCCCCTACGAGTACCGGCTCGCCTCGGCGCTCGAAGAGGTCTTCACCCGTGAGGGCCATGAACTGGCCGACGTCGTACGGGGACTCAACGCCCGTCAGGTGCACTCCCCCGACGGCACCCCGTGGACCGAGCAGTCCTTCCGCGACGAGATCAACCGACTGGGAGCCTGACATGACCACCCTGACCGCCGATCACATGACCGCCGATCACATCTACGCCACCGGACTGCGCAACCAGTGGCACCCCGTCGTGCCCTCCCGCTTCGTGGCACCGGGCGCCATGCGCAAGGTCACGGTGCTCGGTGAGCAGTGGCTGCTGTTCCGCCGCTCGGACTCGACGCTGAGCATGCTCGCCGACCGCTGTCCGCACCGCGGCGCGCCGCTCTCGCTCGGCAAACACCTGGGCGACCGGGTGGCCTGCTGGTACCACGGTCTGGAGATCGAGACCGACGGCACCGTCTCGTCGGTGCCGGGACTGCCCGGCTGCAATCTGGAGGGCAAGAAGCTCGTCAGGAGTCTGCCGGTGCGCGAGGTGGGCGGCGCTGTGCTCGCCTACTTCGGCGACGACGAGCACCCCGAACCGGCGCCGCTGACCCTCCCGGAGCCGCTCACCGACCCGGGCACCGACTCGTTCCTCTGCTACGCGGAGTGGAACGGCCCGTGGCGGTACGCGGTGGAGAACCTGCTCGACCCGATGCACGGCGCGTTCCTGCACCATGAGTCGCACACGATGTTCGACGGGGACACCACCGCCAAGTTCCGCATCCGGGAGACCGGGCGCGGCTACTTCTTCGAGAAGACCGACCAGCGCGGGGTCAACTTCGACTGGGTCGAGCTGTGCAGGACCGGCGTCGACTGGGTGGATCTGTCGATTCCCTATCCGCCGTCGGCCGGCCCCGGCGGCCCGTTCGGCATCGTCGGAATGGTCTGCCCGGTGGACGAGAACCGTACGGGTGTCTTCTTCTGGCGCTACCGCAAGGTCGAGGGCTGGCAGCGGGACAGCTGGCGCTTCCTCTACCGGACGCTGATCGAGAAGCGCCACTGGGAAGTGCTGGAACAGGACCGGGAGATGCTGGAGGCCATGCCCGCCGACGCCGACCAGCGCGAGAACCTGTACCAGCACGATCTGGGCGTGGTCAGGCTCCGCCGGATGTACCGGGCGGAGGCCGAGGCACAGGCCGCGGGCCGCACCGCGGCGGCGGCACAGGCACCCGCAGCGGCACCGGCACCCGCACCCGCTCACTGACCTCCGGAGCCGCCCCGCGCACCGGCCGGGCCGGGATCCGGCCCGGCGTCCGGGAGGGATTCCAGGCCGGAACCCGGTTCGGAGCCGGAGCCGGAGCCGGAGCCGGAATCCGAGTCCGAGTCCGAGTCCGAGTCGATGATGGACCGCTCAAGACGCGGGAGCAGCCGTGCCAGCTGGCGGCACTCCGCGGGGGTGAGACCGCCGAGCATCCGGCGTTCGTTGTCGAGATGCTCGGCGAACACCTCGTCCACCTTGGCGAGCCCGGCCCCGGTGAGCCGCGAGTAGACGACACGGCGGTCTTCGGCGTCGCGCTCCCGGACGATCAGACCGTCCTTCTCCAGCCGGTCGATCCGCAGTGTCACCCCCGCCGACGACACCAGGCCCGAGTCGGCGAGCTGGCCGGCCGTCAGCCGGTAGGGGGCCCCGGCCCTGCGCAGCGCGGTCAGGACGTCGAAGCCCGCGACCGAGAGGCCGTGCCGGTCGATCGCGGCCGTGAGCCGGGTGCTGTACCGGAGAAACGTACGGTGCAGCCTCGCCAGGACCTCCAGGGGCGCGGTGTCCAGCTCGGGGCGCTCCCTCGCCCAGTCCGCCACAATGGACGCGACGGCATCCTGCTGTGCCCCTGCCGCCTTCTTCCCGGCCATGTGCCGCAGCCTCCCTGTCACCGCTCACAACGTCATACAAGGATGAAATCTTAGCCCTGAAATATGTCCGCGCGCACAGCCGTACCGGGGACCGGTCCGGCCGGTTCACCGGACCCGCGTGCGCGGGCACCCCTGGAGGAGCCATAATCAGCAGATACATCGGATGTCTGTTGAGGCGAGGTTCCCATGGCTGTGACCGACGAGGCCATCGAGAAGATCAAGGCGATGATCGTCTCAGGCGCACTGCGGCCGGGCGACCGGCTGCCCAAGGAGAGCGAACTCGCCGCTGATCTCGGCCTTTCGCGCAACTCGCTGCGCGAGGCGGTCCGCGCGCTGTCGCTGATCCGCATCCTCGATGTACGCCAGGGCGACGGCACCTATGTCACGAGTCTCGATCCCCAGCTGCTGCTCGAAGCGATGAGCTTCGTCGTGGACTTCCACCGGGACGACACCGTACTGGAGTTCCTGGCCGTCCGGCGGATCCTGGAGCCGGCCGCGACGGCGATGGCCGCGCACCGGATCGGCGACGAGGAGCTGGCGGCGCTCGGCGCCCAGCTGGACGCGCTCGGCCCGCAGCCGTCCGTGGAGGAACTGGTCGCCAGCGACCTGGAGTTCCACCGGGGCATCGTGCAGAGCTCGGGAAACTCCGTGCTCTGCTCGCTCCTCGACAGCCTCTCCGGACCCACCACCCGCGCCCGGGTGTGGCGGGGGCTGACCCAGGAGGACGCGGTGAGCCGTACGCTCCACGAGCACCGCGCCATTCTGACCGCGCTCAGGGACCGGGACGCCGAAGCGGCCCGGTCCTGGGCCACGGTGCACATCGCCAGCGTCGAGCAGTGGCTGCGCTCGACGCTGTGACGCCCGGCCCCGTGCGTACGGGACCGGGCCTGACCAGGAATCCAGGACGGACCAGGACGGACCGTGCCCCCACGGCACGGCCGTCGCGGCACGGCGGCCGGGCCGGGCGGCGTGGCCCGGTCCGCGGCGCGGCCGTCAGTCCTGCTCCTCACCGCTCGCGAAGCGGGAGGCGATCAGCGCGATGATGATGATCGCGCCGTTGAGGAAGGTCTCCCACTGGCCCGGCACCCCGGCGAGCGTCATCACATTGACCACCAGCTGGAGGGCGAGCACACCGGTGAGCGCACCGAAGATGGTGCCACGGCCGCCCTTCAGCCCGATGCCGCCGATGACCGCGGCCGCCATGACCTGGAAGATCATGTCCTTGCCCTGGGCGGCGCCGACCGAACCGTAGTGGCCGGTGTAGAGGATTCCGGCGAAGGCCGCGAGCAGCCCGCCGATCGCCAGCACGATCCAGGTGACCCGGTCCACCCGGATTCCGGCCGCGCGGGCCGCCTCCGGGTTGCCGCCGATCGCGTAGAGCGACCGGCCGTGCCGGGTCCAGGCCAGCGCGGCCCCGCCGATGGCGAAGAGCACGAGGCAGATCCAGACCGCGGCCGGGGCACCGAGCCAGGAGGCCCTGCCCAGGTAGCTGAACGAGGCCGGGACCTCGATGATCGACTTCCCCTCGGTGATCCCGATGTGCAGCCCGCGGAGCATCATCAGCATGCCGAGGGTCGCGATGAAGCCGTTGACGCGCAGCTTGAGCATCAGGAAGCCGTTGAACGCGCCGATCGCGAGCCCCGCCAGGAGGCAGAGCGGGATCGCCGTCCAGGCGGGCAGCAGCCCGAGGCCGGTGAACCGGTCGCCCGACGACGGCAGGACCAGCCACAGCGCGATGACCGGCGCGATACCGATCGTCGACTCCAGTGACAGGTCCATCCGGCCGCAGATCAGGATGAAGGCCTGGGCGAGCACCAGGAGGCTGAGTTCGGACGACTGCTGGATGACGTTGATCAGGTTCTGGGACGTCAGGAACACCGGCGAGACGATGAATCCGATGACCATCAGCACCAGGATCACCGGTACGAGCGAGAAGTCGCTCCAGCGGATGAGCGCCAGCCTGGCGCGTACCGGGCTCACCCTGTCCGTGGTCTCATCGGCCGCTGCCGGCCGGATCGTGTCGGTCATGCCCGCTCCCCCACACCTTCCATGGCGGCGACCAGTTCCCCGTCCGTCCACCCGCTGTCGTATTCGGCGACCACCCGCCCGTGGAAGAGCGCGACCACCCGGTCGCACACCCGCAGGTCGTCGAGTTCGTCGGAGATGATCACGGCGGCGTTGCCCTCGTCGGCGACCCGCCTCACCACGCCCAGGAGCGAGTCCTTGGACTTGATGTCCACACCGGCCGTCGGCCGTACCGCCACCAGCGTGCTGGGGTTGCGCGCCAGCGCGCGGGCGACCACCACCTTCTGCTGGTTGCCTCCGGAGAGCCCCGACACCTTCTGGTCGGGTCCGGTGGTCTTGATGTCCAGCGAGGAGATCATGGTGCTCGCGAACTCCCTGGTACGGGACGGCAGTA
Organism: Streptomyces sp. NPDC059398; assembly: GCF_042751845.1. NCBI lineage: Bacteria > Bacillati > Actinomycetota > Actinomycetes > Kitasatosporales > Streptomycetaceae > Streptomyces > Streptomyces sp. NPDC059398. Next base: position 54,388 of record NZ_JBHYWP010000029.1, read on the forward strand.
CGGTCCCCCACGGCCCCAGCTGGTCGGCGACGGTCAGGGTGGCGTTCTCGGCCACGCTGCGTTCGAGGACCAGACCCTGGCGGTGCCGGTCCTCCGGGATGTAGCCGATCCCCGCGTTGAGGGCGTGCGGCACGCTTCCCGGTCTGACAGCGCGGCCCCGGACCGAGACCCGCCCCGCCGTGGCCTTGCGCATGCCGACGAGGGTCTCGCCGAGGGCGGTGTTGCCGCTGGCCGCCGCGCCCGCGATGCCGAGGACCTCACCGGCCCGCACCTCGATGTCCAGCGGCTCGAACTCGCCGTCGACGGCGAGCCCTTCGGTGCGCAGGACGGGCCCGGCCGCCGCGGTCCCGGCGGCCGGCCTCGCACCGGATGCCGCGTGCCAGGCCACCGGCCCGGCCGCGGACTCCCCGGTCATCGCGGCGACCAGATCGGCCTTGCCCAGGTCGGCGACGGGCGCCGTCAGGACATGCCGGGCGTCGCGGTAGACCGTGACGGCGGTGCACAGCTCGTACACCTCCTGGAGGTGGTGCGAGATGAAGAGGAACGCCACCCCCTGGCTCTGGAGCTCCCTCAGCTTGGTGAAGAGGCTCTGGATCCCCCGCGCGTCGAGCTGCGCGGTGGGTTCGTCGAGGATGATCAGCCGGGCGCCGAAGGACAGCGCGCGGGCGATCTCCACGAACTGCACCTGCTCGACGGAGAGGTCCTTCGCGCGGGCGTTGGGGTCGACGTCAACGCCGTAATCGGCGAGCAGCGCGGCGGCCCGTCTGCGCAGCCCGGACCAGCTGATCCAGCGGCCGCCCGCCGCACCGCGGCCCAGACCGAAGTTGTTCAGGAAGAGGTTCTCGGCCACCGTGAGATCGGGGACGGCCATGGACTTCTGGTAGACACAGGCGACCTTCGACTGCCAGGCCATGGTGTCCCCGAAGGCGGGCGCGGGCTCACCGCTGAAGGTGACCGTCCCGGCGTCCGGCCGGTGGAGTCCGGTGATGACGCTGACGAGGGTGGACTTTCCGGCGCCGTTGCGCCCGACCAGGGCGTGCGACTCACCGGGCTTGACTGTCAGGCGGACATCGTCGAGCGCGACGGTGGGACCGAAGCGCTTGACGATGCCCTGGGCATGAACCGCGGGTGCATCGGGCATGGTCAGTTCTTCTTCCCCAGCTGATTGGCCCACAGCTTCGGGTCGTTCACATTGGCCTTGGTGACGAGCGGCGCGGGGAGCTGGTCCTCAAGGCCGTTCGGGATCTTGATGATGTGGGAGCCGTGGTCGGTCGCGCCCGTCTTGAACTTCTTGCCGTCGACGGCCGCCTTGGCGTAGTACAGCGCGTACTTGGCGTAGAGGTCGGCGGGCTGCGAGATGGTCGCGTCGATCTTCCCGGCCTTGATCGCGTCGAACTCCTCCGGGATGCCGTCGTTGGAGATGATCGTGATGTGGCCCTTGGTGCCGGCCGGCTTCAGCAGCTTCTTCTGTTCCAGGAGCGCCAGGGTGGGCTGCAGGAAGACTCCGCCCGCCTGCATGTAGATCCCGTTGATGTCGGGGTGGGCGGCCAGGGTGGACTGGAGCTTGGCGGACGCCACATCGCCCTTCCAGTCGGTGGCCAGCTCGAAGACCTTGATGCTGGGGAAGTTCTTGGTCATGCACGACTTGAAGGCCACGGAGCGGTCCCGGCCGTTGATCGACGACAGATCGCCCTGGAACTCGACGACCTTGCCCTTGCCCTTCAGCTGCTTGCCGAGGTACTTGCAGGCGTTCTCGCCGTACGCGCGGTTGTCCGCGCGCACCACCATGTAGACATCGCCCTTGTCCGGGCGGGTGTCGACGCTGATGACGGGGATCTTCTTCTTGTTGAGGTTCTGCAGCGTGGAGGCGATGGCCCCGGTGTCCTGCGGCGCCATCACGACGGCCTTGGCGCCCTGGTCGCTGAAGGTCTGGACGTTGGCGACGAGCTTGCCGATGTCGTTCTGCGAGTTGGTGAGCGGGAGCGCCTTGACCTCGCCGTCCGCGACGCCCTTCTTGACGTACTGCTGGTAGGAGTTCCAGAAGTCGCTGTCGCTGCGCGGCAGGTCGATGCCGACCTTCTTGTCCTCGGAGCCGCTGCCGGAGTCGCGGTTGCAGCCCGCGAGCGCGGTGACGGCCAGCAGTACGGCGCAGGCCGCCGCACTCGTTGTACGCACTCTCATTGGTGTCCCGTCCTTGATAGTGGCGCTTGATGCTCTGTCGGCCGTGCGGCCCGGTGTGCAGGGACCGGGCGTCCGGTCCGTGCGGTGCGTCTTGTCGGGTGCGTCTTCCCGGGGGCGGTGCGTCCGCTCAGCCGGCGGCCGGGCGCAGGCGCAGCCCCTGCATTCCGCCGTCGACGGCGAGAGCCGTACCGGTGACGGCCGCGGCCGCGGGGCTCGCGAGGTAGAGGACGGCCGCCGCCACCTCGTCGGCGGTGACCAGCCGGCCGGTGGGCTGACGGGCGTTGAGCGCGGCACGCTCGGCGGCCGGGTCGCCGGCCTGGTCGAGCAGCCGCCCGACCCACGGGGTGTCCGCGGTACCGGGGTTGACGCAGTTGACCCGGATGCCCTCCCGGACGTGGTCGGCCGCCATGGCCAGGGTCAGGGAGAGGACGGCGCCCTTGCTGGCGCTGTAGAGGGCGCGCTGCGGGAGTCCGGCGGTCGCCGCGATCGAGCAGGTGTGGGTGAGGGAGACACACCCCGGCCGGTCTGCGGCCGAGCGGCGCAGGTGCGGCAGCGCATGGCGGGCGGTGCGGACCATGCCGAGGACATTGATGTCCAGGACCCGCTGCCACTCCTCGTCGGAGTTGTCGGCGACCGTACCGACGGCGCCGATCCCCGCGTTGGACACCACCGTGTGCAGCGCGCCGAATCGGGCCGCGGCCGCGTCCACCGCATCCCGTACCGCGGCGTCGTCGGTGACGTCCGCCTTGAGTGCGAGAGTGCCGTCCGGTGCGCCCTCGGTCTCACGGTCGAGTACGGCGACCCTGGCGCCCCGGGCGAGCAGCCCGGCGGCGATGGCGGCTCCGATCCCGGAAGCCCCGCCGGTGACCAGGGCGCCGAGCCCCTCGAAGTCGCGTGCAGTGGTCACGAGTTGACCTCCTCGGTGGTGCGGCGGGCCTGCCATACGGGCCCGTCGGGGTAGCGGTGCGCGGCGAGCGAGGCGGGGTGCATACGGGCCGAGAAGCCCGGCGCGCTGGGCGCCAGATAGCGTCCGCCCTCGATCACCGCGGGGTCGGTGAAGTGTTCGTGCAGATGGTCCACGTACTCGATGACGCGGTCGTCCCGGCTGCCCGATACGGCGACGTAGTCGAACATCGCCAGATGCTGGACCAGTTCGCACAGTCCGACACCGCCCGCGTGGGGGCAGACCGGAACGCCGAACTTGGCGGCGAGCAGCAGGATCGCGAGGTTCTCGTTGACCCCGGCGACCCGGGCCGCGTCGATCTGGACGAAGTCGACCGCACCGGCCTGGAGCAGCTGCTTGAAGACGACCCGGTTGGCGACATGCTCACCGGTGGCGACCTTCACGGGCTGCCCGGATCTCACCGCCGCGTGTCCGAGGATGTCGTCGGGGCTGGTCGGTTCCTCGATCCAGTGCGGGTCGTACGGGGCGAGGGCCTCCATCCACCGCAGCGCGTCCGCGACGTCCCAGCGCTGGTTGGCGTCGACGGCGACCCGCACACCGGAGCCGACGGCCGCGCGGGCCAGCTTCATCCTGCGGACGTCGTCGGCCAGATCGGCGCCGACCTTCAGCTTGATCTGCCCGAACCCGGCCGCGACCGCCTCTTGAGCGAGCCGCACCAGCTTCTCGTCCGAGTAGCCGAGCCAGCCGGGCGACGTGGTGTACGCGGGATAGCCCTCGGCGCGCAGCAGGGCGGCCCGTTCGGCCCGGCCGGGCTCGGCGGCGCGCAGCAGGGCGAGGGCCTCGTCCGGGGTGAGGGCGTCGGTCAGATAGCGGAAGTCGACGAGGGAGACCAGCTCCTCCGGCGTCATACCGGCCAGGAACTCCCAGACCGGCTTCCCCGCTGCGGTGGCCGCGAGGTCCCAGGCGGCGTTGACGACCGCGCCCGCGGCCATGTGCATCACCCCCTTCTCGGGGCCCAGCCAGCGCAGCTGCGAGTCATGGGTGAGGTCGTGGTGGAGCGCCGCGAGCCCGGCGGCGGTGAGCGGTGCGGGCCGCCCCTCCACATAGGGGCGCAGCGCCTCGATGGCGGCGGCGATGACGTCGTTGCCGCGCCCGATGGTGAAACAGAAGCCGTGTCCCGTGACACCGCCCGGGGCGTCGGTGCTGAGCACCACATAGGCCGCGGAGTAGTCGGGGTCCGGGTTCATGGCGTCCGAGCCGTCGAGCTGTTCCGAGGTGGGGAATCGGATGTCGTGGACCTCGAACCCCGTGACGGTCGGACTCATCCACACTCCCTTGGTGAGAACATCGTTAAGAACATCGGACCTTTAATTTGTCATCCGATGTATAGCCCCGCAGATACCGCACCGTCCAGGGGTGGGACGAAATTTGCCGGTACAGCTCGGATGAATCGCCTCGATAGGGGCAGACTGCCGGAACGGCCTGTCCAGGCTGCCGGGAGCGGAGCGGGTATGAACAGGGGGCGTGCACAAGGGCTGCGTCCGGGTACGGGGGAAGCCGTAAGGTTGGTGCGTAAGAGAAGAACTTCGGAGGGAGGCACTGGGTGATCGAGCTCGAGGGGGTTCCCGAGCTGATCGACCCGGTCATGGTGGCCGCGTTCGAGGGCTGGAACGACGCCGGCGACGCAGCCTCCACCGCGGTCGCCCACCTGGACCGGGAGTGGAAGGGCGAGGTGTTCGCGGCGCTCGACGCCGAGGACTACTACGACTTCCAGGTCAACCGGCCCACGGTGTGGCTGGACGGCGGGGTACGCAAGGTCACCTGGCCGACGACCCGGCTCTCCGTGATCCGGGTGACCGGCGACAAGCCACGCGATCTGGTACTGGTCCGCGGAATCGAACCGTCCATGCGCTGGCGCTCGTTCTGCAACGAGATCCTGGGCTTCGCCCATGAGCTGGGCGTCGAGATGGTGGTGATCCTGGGGGCGCTGCTCGGCGACACCCCGCACACCAGGCCGGTGCCGGTCAGCGGCGTCACGTCGGACGCGGATCTGGCCAGGACGATGGACCTGGAGGAGACGCGGTACGAGGGCCCGACCGGCATCGTCGGCATCCTCCAGGAGGCGTGCACCCACGCGGGTGTGCCCGCCGTCAGCCTCTGGGCGGCCGTCCCGCACTACGTGTCACAGCCGCCCAACCCGAAGGCGACGCTCGCCCTGCTGAACCGGCTTGAGGACCTGATCGACCTGCGGATCCCGCTGGGCGAACTGCCCGAGGACGCACGGGCCTGGCAGGTCGGCGTGGACCAACTGGCCGCCGAGGACAGCGAAGTGGCCGAGTACGTCCAGACGCTGGAGGAGGCGCGCGACACCGCGGAGCTCCCCGAGGCGTCCGGCGAGGCCATCGCCCGCGAGTTCGAGCGGTATCTGCGCCGCCGCGACCCGGGCCAGTCCGGCGGCGGCCACGCCACGGACGGCGGCGAGGGCAGCGGCTACCGGCGGGACAGCTCGGGCCCCAGCAGCCGCTCCCGGCCACCGAAGCCACAGCGGCCAGACCCCGGGAGCACCGGCAGCAAGCCCCCGGACGACGAGAACGGCCCGGAGGACTCCCCCGAGGAGTGACGCGGCCGTACACCGGCTGCCGATCACAGGTACGGAAACCGCACTGCGGTACGGAGACGGCCTGGCCTTACGGGGGCGTCTCCCCGGCACGGAACCGCCCCCGGACTCCTCGACGGAATCCGGGGGCGGACAGGCGCCAGGGGGGCGCAGCGCGGACGTCCTACAGCGCCACTCCGAGCAGGGCGTCGACGGCGCGTGACACCAGGCCGGGCGCCCCCTCGTCCGTACCGCCGCCGGACTCCTGCAGAGCGGCCCAGCGGTCCACGGCGCGCAGCGCGGCGGGTGCGTCCAGGTCGTCGGCGAGCGCCTGCCTGATCTCCGCGATCAGGGCGTCGGCGGACGGTCCGTCGGGCCGGGAGACGGCGGCGCGCCAGCGGCCGAGCCGCTCCACTGCGTCCTGCAGCACCTGGTCCGTCCACTCCCAGTCCGAGCGGTAGTGGTGGGCCAGCAGGGTCAGCCGGATCGCGGCCGGGTCCACCCCGTCGTGGCGCAGCTTCGACACGAAGACCAGATTGCCCTTGGACTTGGACATCTTCTCGCCGTCCAGGCCGACCATGCCGGCGTGCACATAGGCCTGGGCGAACGGGTGCTCGCCGGTCAGGACCTGGGCGTGCGACGCGCCCATCTCGTGGTGCGGGAAGGCGAGGTCGGAGCCGCCGCCCTGGACGTCGAAGCCCATCCCGAGGTGGTCGAGCGCGATGGCCACACACTCGATGTGCCAGCCGGGCCTTCCGCGGCCCAGGGAGCCGCCGTCCCAGCTCGGCTCGCCCTCACGGGCGCCCATCCAGAGCATCGGGTCGAGCGGGTTCTTCTTGCCGGGCCGCTCCGGGTCACCGCCGCGCTCGGCGGAGAGCAGCCGCATCGCCTCCGCGTCCAGGTTCGAGACCTCGCCGAAGTGCGCGTCGCTCTCCACGGAGAAGTAGACGTCGCCGTCGAGGTCGTAGGCCGCCCCGCAGTCCCGCAGCCGCTCGACGAGCGGCACGATGCCCGGTATGGCCTCGACCGCTCCGATGTAGTGCTTCGGCGGGAGCATCCGCAGCGCGGTCATGTCCTCGCGGAAGAGTGCCGTCTCGCGCTCCGCGAGCTCGGTCCAGTCCTCACCGTCGCGTGCGGCCCGCTCAAGGAGCGGATCGTCCACGTCGGTCACGTTCTGCACGTAGTGGACCTGCCGCTTGGTGTCGAGCCACACGCGCTGCACGAGGTCGAACGCGTTGTAGGTCGCCGCATGACCGATGTGGGTCGCGTCGTACGGCGTGATGCCGCAGACGTAGATGCGGGCGACGGGGCCGGGGTCGAGGGTGACTCGTCCGCCGGTCGCGGTGGAGTGGATCTGGAGGTCGGCGCCCTTGCCGGGCAGGGCGGGAACCTCAGAAGCGGGCCAGGCATACATGTAGACGAGCGTAACCGGACGTCAGTTCCGGGCACGAACCGGAGTAGTGGCATTGGCCGAATCGGCACTCTTGCGCGAACGGGAAGCGTCTGTGCCAGGAAGTGCCGGAATACCCGGGGAGCACCGGAATCCCCGGGGAGCGCCGGGATACCCGGGGATCAGACGGGCGGCCAGGGGATGGCCGGCCACTCACCGCTCGGTACGGGATGCCGCCCGGCCTCCCGCAGTCCCTGTACGCGCCCCCGTACCGCTTCCAGCTCCGCCGCGGTGATGAGCCCCGCCAGCCGCTCCGCGAGCCCCGCACCGGGCGCCAGTTCCCCGGCGAGTGTGTCCAGTACCGCGACCGTCCCGGGCGTCAGCGGCTCGCCCGCCCACCCCCACAGCAGGGTCCGCAGTTTGTCCTCGGCGTTGAAGGTGACCCCGTGGTCGATGCCGTAGATCCGCCCCTCGTCCGTCGGCAGCAGGTGGCCGCCCTTGCGGTCGCCGTTGTTGATCACAGCGTCGAGCACCGAGAGCCGCCGCAGCCGCTCGTCGTCGGCGTGCACGAGCAGCGCCGTCCGGCCCTCGTCCACCTCGGCGAAGCCGATGGCCTTCCAGCCGTCGGCGGGCTCGTCGTCCTCGACCAGGGCCAGCAGTGACGATTCGGCCGCGGACTCGATCCACAGCTGGCACATGCCCTCGCCGTACGGACCGTCGCGCAGCACCGTCGGCGGGACGAACCCCCAGCCGGTCGCCTCGGAGACCTCGTACGCCGCCACCTCACGCTGGGCGAGCGTCCCGTCGGGGAAGTCCCACAGCGGCCGTTCACCGGCGACCGGCTTGTACACACAGGCCGCTTCCCGGCCCTCGTACGAGACCGAGCAGTACAGCACCGCGTTGGATGCCTCGCGCACCCGGCCGCGTACCGTCAGCTCCCCCTCCCGGAGGAGCTGGGTGGCCGTCACGCCCCCCTGCGGTATCCGTTCTGGCGCGGACATACGTGTCCCTCCGGGTCGAGCGGCAGGCTGCACAGGGGGCACGGCGGCCGTCCCGCGTTCACGACGTCGAGCGCGCGCTTGGCGAAGGCCCTGGCCTGGGCACCGGTCAGCCGGACGCGGAGCATCGGCGGGCCGTTCTCGTCGTCCTGGAGGAGACGTTCCTCCGCCTCCGCGAGGTCCTCGTCGTTGTCCGCTTCCAGCTCGACGAGCGCCTGGGCCTCGATGATCATGCGCTGTTCGTCGCCGTCCCAGGCCAGCGCCATGGTGCCGACGCGGAACTCCTCCTCGACCGGCGCGTCCAGCGGGGCGGTGTCACCGGCATCGGGGGCGACGGCGGGCACCGGTGAGTTCCCCCCGGTCCTGCGCACGACTTCGTCGAGCAGCTCGTCGATGCGTTCCGCGAGCGCGGCCACCTGGGTCTTCTCCAGCGCCACGCTGGTGGTGCGGGAGCCGGCCGACGCCTGAAGAAAGAACGTACGGCGCCCCGGCAGCCCGACCGTACCCGCGACGAAGCGGTCCGGCGGGTCGTAGAAGTACACCTGACGGGACACGTCCTGATCTCCATGGGGTTCGGCTGCGGGGTGGTCCGGTTGACGGCCCGCCCACCCTACTGCCCGGAGCGATCACGGCGCGCCCGCGCCACCACCGACAGCCGCGTCCGATCCCGAACCGCTCTCGCGGGGCGCCAGCGAGCCGAACTCACCGGTGTCGCCGAGCCGCAGGACGAACGGCCGCACCGCGGTGTAGCGGACGGCCGTGAGGGAACACGGATCGACGTGGATCCGCTGGAAGAGGTCGAGATGCATACCGAGGGCGTCGGCGACCACCGACTTGATGATGTCGCCGTGCGAACACATCGCGTACACCGCGTCCTCGCCGTGTTCGGCGTCGATCCGGGCGTTCCACTCCCGTACGGCCTCCACGGCGCGCGCCTGCATCGCGCGCATCGACTCGCCACCGGGGAACGCGGCGGCCGACGGGTGCTGCTGCACGGTCCTCATCAGCGGCTCGTCACCGAGTTCGGCGAGTTTGCGCCCCGACCAGTCGCCGTAGTCGCACTCGCTGATCCGGTCCTCGGTGTACGGAGTCAGCTCCGGCCTGGCGGCCAGCAGCGGGGCGATGGTCTCCCGGCAGCGCTGCAGCGGGCTGGTGACGACGGCGGCCAGCGGCAGCCCGGCCAGCCGGTCCGGCAGCGCGGCGGCCTGCGAGGCGCCCCGCTCGTCGAGGGAGACTCCCGGCATCCGGCCCGCGAGCACCCCGGAGGTGTTGGCGGTGGAGCGTCCGTGCCGTACAAGAATCAGCGTGGCCATGGCGGCCAGCCTACGACAGGCCCCGGAGCCGGCCGCCGGGCTCTCGGAGGCCGGTACGGAAGGGACGGCGGCGGGGTTACCGCCCCCCGGGCGTGCACGGGCCGCCCCGACGGAGGAGAATGCGCGCCGTGATTGTCGATTGCGCCATCTACCGGGACGGACGCCGTATAGAGGGGCCCACGGACCTCTCCGATGCCCTCGCCGAGGCACGCGCGGACGGGAACGCCTTCCTCTGGGTCGGGCTGCACGAGCCGACACCGAAGGAATTCGACCTGGTCAGAAGCGAGTTCAAGCTGCATGAGCTGGCCGTGGAGGACGCTCTGCGGGCCCATCAGCGCCCCAAGCTGGAGGTCTACGACGAGACGCTCTTCCTGGTCCTGAAGCCGGTCATGTACGACGCGGAGAGCGACACCGTGACCACGGACGAGCTGATGGTCTTCCTCGGTGACTCCTTCGTGGTGACCGTGCGGCACGGCGAGGGCGCCCCGCTCGCCGCCGTACGCAAGCGGCTGGAGCAGGAGCACGAGGTGCTCAAGCACGGCCCCACCGCCATCATGTACGCGGTGAGCGACACGGTCGTCGACCACTACATCGATGTGGCGGCGGAGCTCCAGACCGACCTGGAGGAGCTGGAGGCCGAGGTCTTCGCACCCAACGGAGGCGACTCGAAGAACGTCGCGTCGCGGATCTACACCTTCAAGCGGCAGGTGCTCGAATTCCGCCGCGCCTCCGGACCGCTGGCGGCTCCCATGGCCAGGCTCGCCGGGGCGGGTGTGCCGTTCGTGCATGAGCACTCGCAGCCGTTCTTCCGGGATGTGGGCGACCATCTGACGCGCGCCAACGAGCAGGTGGAGGGGCTGGACCGGCTGCTGTCCGACATCCTCTCCGCACATCTGGCACAGATGGGCGTGCGGCAGAACGACGACATGCGGAAGATCTCGGCCTGGGCGGCGATGGCGGCGGTGCCGACCATGGTCGCCGGTATCTACGGCATGAACTTCGAGCACATGCCGGAGCTGAAGTGGACCTGGGCCTATCCGGCGGTGATCGGGCTGATGGCCGCGATCGTCGTCGGCCTGCACCGGCAGTTCAAACGGCGCGGCTGGCTCTGAGCGCGGCCGGCTCTGCGGCACCACGGCTGCGACGGGACGGCGACTACGGGGCGACGGTACGGGGCCGGGGGGGGGGGGGGGGGCGCCCCCCCGCGCC
>NZ_JBHYWP010000029.1:64987-71007 GCF_042751845.1 Streptomyces sp. NPDC059398
GTCCGGCCCGCGTCCGTGCCCCCCCCCGTGTGCCGCTGGGGGCGAGTCGGGGGGGGGGGGGGCGGGGGCGGGGCGGGGGGGGCGCCCCCCGCCGACCCCGGGGCTGCGTAGGGGCCTGGGCTCGTCCGGCGGGCCTGGGCGGCGTAAGGGCCTGGGCTCGTCCGGCGGGTCTGGGTGGCGCGTGGGGGCTCGCCCTCGCCATCGGCTCAGGCGAACTCCGCCGCCTGCGGTGCGGCCGGTCCGCCGAGCGCGTCACGCCGCTCCGGCATGACCAGCCTCACCGACCGGCGCCAGCCGCCCGCCCGCTCGAACCCGTACAGCCCCTGGATGCCTGCGGCCAGCAGCGCCGACTTGGCCCCCGGCCAGCCGAGGATGGCACCCATCCGCTCCATCACGGCGAGACCCACCTCCCGGTAGACGCGGATCTCCTCCAGCGCGCTCTCCCGCAGTACGGCGTGGATGGTGCGGGCGTGCCCCCGGGCGGCCAGGCGCAGCAGCTCCTCGTGGCAGTAGGCGAGGTGGTTGTCCTCGTCCCGGCAGATCATGCGCACGGCCCGGCCGATGTCCGGCTGGTCGCCGAGGTACCTGACCAGGGTGGTCATCTGCTCGGACGCACGCTGTTCGGTGACCCGGCTGTGCGCGAGGTAGACGACGATGTCCCGCTCGGTCAGCCGCTCGCCGCCGCGCAGCGTCCGGTGGCTGAGACCGACGCCACGGCGTTCAAGGAGCATCGTGTAGTCGGCGTCGGCGGGCACCTCGACCGGGTCGAGGCCGCGCTTCTTGAGCAGGGCGCGGAAGATCCGGCCGTGTTTGTCCTCGTCGGCGCCGTGCCGGGCGATCTTCGGCGCGAGGGCGCTCATACTCTCCGGGGCGAGGGCGGCGATCCGGCCGTTCTCCCAGCCGCCCTGCGCCTCCCCGCCGGCCGCGATGGAGCAGAAGAGCCGGAAGGCTTCGTCGCTCTCGACGATCTCCTGGAAAATGCTCCGCGCCGAAAGCATCACTGCCACCTCCATGCCGACATCTGACGTTATGAGTCAAATGCGATATCGGGTGACCGGCAATGCGTGCCCCTGCCAGGTTCGGCCGAAAGGTGGTAGGGCCGCCCGCTGTCCGCAGGCGTAACCGAGCGGCCCCTGGGGCGTTGTTCAGCGCGACGGCCGTGGCGGGGAAGACCCCCGAGCCCCCACCACGGCCGCAGAACTCGCCGGAATCGCCGGAATCGCCGGAATCGCCGGAGACTTCTCCAGGACGCCGCCGTGGCCGGGCTACGCGAGCCCGGCCCGCTCCAGTGCCTCCGTACCGGCCCGCAGCCCTGCCACCCGCTCGTCGAGCGTGAACCCGGCGGGGGCCAGCGTCAGCGTGGTGACCCCGGCGGCGGCGTAGGCCTGCATCCGGTCGGCGATCCGCTCGACGGAGCCGAGAAGGGTCGTACGGTCGATCAGCTCATGCGGTACGGCCGCCGCGGCGCCGTCCCTGTCACCGCCCAGATACTTGTCCTGGATCTCGGCGGCCTCCTTCTCGTACCCCATGCGCTGCGCGAGCCTGTTGTAGAAGTTCTGCTTCCGGCTGCCCATACCGCCCACGTACAGCGCGGTGTACGGGCGGAACGTGTCGGCCAGCGACCGCACGTCGTCGCCCACCGCCAGCGGCAGGGTCGGGCAGACGTCGAAGCCCTCCATCGTGAGCCCGGCCTTCTCGCGGCCCGCGCGCAGCGGGGCGATCGCGGTGGACTCCAGGTGCTCGGCCGAGGGGAAGATCAGCAGGGCGCCGTCGGCGATCTCACCGGTCTGCTCCAGGTTCTTGGGGCCGATCGCCGCGATGTAGAGCGGGATGTGCTCGCGCTCCGGGTGGACGGTGAGTTTGATGGGCTTGCCGGGGCCGCCGGGGAGCGGCAGCGTCCAGTGCTCGCCCTCGTACGACAGGCGCTCACGTGACATCGCCTTGCGGACGATCTCCACGTACTCACGGGTGCGTGAGAGCGGCTTGTCGAACTTGACGCCGTACCAGCCCTCGGAGACCTGCGGCCCGGATACACCGAGGCCGAGCCGGAAGCGGCCGCCGGAGAGCGAGTCGAGGGTGGCCGCGGTCATCGCGGTCATCGCGGGCGCCCTGGCCGGGATCTGGAAGATCGCGGAGCCCACGTCGATCCGCTCCGTCCGGGCGGCGACCCAGGAGAGCACGGTCGGCCCGTCCGAGCCGTACGCCTCGGCCGCCCAGCAGACGTCGTAGCCGAGCCGGTCGGCCTCCTGCGCCACGGCGAGGTTGTCGCCGTCCATCCCGGCGCCCCAGTAGCCGAGGTTGATTCCGAGCCGCATGACCGCTCCCTTACCGATGAGTAACGTCTCTGTTCCGGGGACTCTAGCGCGCACCGGCCCCATCCGTCAGGGGGCCGGTTGTCCACAGGCCTCCACCGGGCGGCCCCGCGGCCAGTACTCTCTGCGCCCATGGAGCAGAGGCATCTCGGCCGCACGGGCCTGCGCGTATCCCGGATCGGGCTCGGCACCCTCACCTGGGGGCGGAGCACCGACGAGCATGACGCCGCCGACCTGTTGAAGGCGTTCTGGGAGGCCGGCGGCACCCTCGTCGACACGGCCGACGTGTACGGCGACGGGGACGCCGAGTATCTGCTCGGGCAGCTCTGCGAGCGGCTGGTGCCCCGGCGGGATCTCGTGATCGCCACCAAGGCGGGCAGTGTGCCCGACCCCTACCGCAGGTTCGACGGCTCGCGCGGGCATCTGCTGTCGGCGCTGGACGCCTCGCTTGAGCGCCTGGGCACCGACTACGTGGATCTGTGGCAGGTGCACGCCTTCGACCCGGAGACTCCGCTCGACGAGACGCTCCAGGCCCTGGACATCGCCGTCGCCAGCGGGCGGGCACGGTATGCGGGGCTGTCCAACTTCTCCGGCTGGCAGCTGGCCAAGGCCGCCACCTGGCAGCTCGCGGCGCCCGGGGTCAGGACCCGGCTCGCCAGTACGCAGATGGAGTACTCGCTGCTCCAGCGCGGGGTCGAGCGCGAGGTGCTGCCTGCCGCGGTGGACCTCGGCGTCGGGCTGCTGCCGTCGTCACCGCTCGGGCGCGGGGTGCTCACGGGAAAGTACCGCCATGCGACTCCGGCGGACTCGCGCGGGGCGTCGGAGCAGCTGGCGCCCTTCGTCGCGCCGTATCTGGACGACGCCGCGAGCAGGATCGTGGACGCCGTCGCGACGGCGGCCGACGGGCTCGCGACGACGCCGACGGAGGTCGCGCTGGCCTGGGTACGCGACCGGCCGGGAGTGGTCGCCCCGATCGTCGGCGCGCGCAACGCGCAGCAGCTCGCGGCGGCATTGTCGGTGGAGACGCTTAGTCTTCCTGACGAGATCTGCCGGGCGCTCGACGATGTGTCGGAGCCCGTCCACCGTTATCCCGACCAGGACTGGACCGAGCTGTGAGTACGGATCGCCTCGACACCGAGGCCAGCACCGAGGCCGACACCGCTCCCGGAGCCGCCGCCGCACCGGAGACGGAACCGGATGCGGAACCGGAGACGGAGGCGGGACCGGAGACGGCGGCCGAGCCGGGGAGGGCGGCCGAGGACGGGGCCGAGACGGAGGCCGAGCGGGGAGGGGCTGCCGAGGCCGGAGCCGGTTCCCCGGAGAGCGGTGCCGGGGGTGCCGGGGCCACGGAGGCCGCCGGGACGGCCTCAGAGCCGGCGGCGGAGGAGGCCGCCGTGCCGGCGGAGGCCACCGGGGCGGGCGGCGAGCCCGAGAGCGCCGGGGCCGGGACGGACGGCGAAGAAGGCGCCGCCGAGGCCGGAAAGTCCGCCGACGGAACCGAGGCGGCAGCCGAATCCGGAGCAGCCGACGGCACCGAGGCAACCGCCGGAGCCGGGACCGAGACAGCCGCCGAAGCCGGGACCGCCGACGGCACCGAGGAGGCAGCCGGGGCAGCCGATGCGCCCGTCCTGTCGGAGGCCGAGGCCGAACTGGCCGCCCAGCGCGAACTGCGGGCCAGAATCGAGCAGCGCAAGGCCGAGAAGGACGGCCCCATCCAGGCCGGCACCAAGCTGAGCGGCCGGGCAGCCGATCTGCTCGCCGCGGTCAGGGCGGTGGAGGGCGGCGAGCAGCCGTCCACGCACTTCCCGCCGCCGCCACCCGAGCCACGCCGCCCCGAGCCCGCCGCTCCGGCGGAGCAGCGCCCGGCGGCCCGCCCGACGCCCGCGCCCGCCGCCGCCGCGCCCGGGACCGTGTCATCCGTGCGGGCCGTCCTGGCCGCGGGCGGCGCCCCCGAGTCCCTGGCGGTCCTGGCCGCCGGGACGCTCGGTGAGCAGGCGGCCGAGGCGCTGCGTGCGGACCCCTGGCAGTTGCTCTCGGTTCCCGGAGTGCGACCGGAGCAGGCGGACGGCTTCGCCCGTGCGCTGCTCGGCGCGGAGTGCGGCCCCGGCGACGAGCGGCGGGCAGCCGCCCTGGTCGGCTGGCTGCTGGAGCGGGCCGCGCTCCAGGGCCATACCGCCCTGGAGTCGGACGCGGTCCGCGCGGCGCTCGCGGAGCGCTCCGTGCCGGACCCCGACAAGGCGCTGCAGAGCGCGGTGGCGGACGGCACCGTGCTGGTCTTCCAGGACGCCCTGGACACCGCCCCCGGCGCACCCCCTGCCCAGCAGGAAGCCCGGCGGGACGAGGAAGGGGCGAGTGCCGACGACGAGGACGGCGAAGCGGCGCCGCAGCCCGTGCGGGTGCTGCTCGGTCTCGACCGGTACGCGCTGGCGGAAGAGAGCCTGGCGGACGGACTCTCCCGGCTGGTGAACGCGGGCACACTCGCCCCGGGCGGCGAGCAGGCCGACTGGGAGCGGGCCGCGGCCGACGCCCCCTCCCCGTCCGCGGCCGAACTGATCCGGACGGTCGCGGAGAACGGCCTGGTCGCCCACACCGGCGGCGAGGCCGCCCGCGGCGAACCGGCCGCCGTGGTCACAGCGGCGCGCGCCCTGGGTCTGCGGGCATACGCCGCCGCCCACACCCCCGACGGAAGGCGGCGGCTCGCAGCGGCCCTGGACGACCCGGCGGTGGCTGTCACGGTCGCCGGACTGCTCATGGGTACGGAGGGTCCGGGACGGGACGGTGAGGGCGCTCTGGCGCTCGATCTGCTGGCCGTCGTGGACGCCCCGCAGCTGGATGTCGAGAGCGCGGCCGTACTGGTCGAATCGCTGCCCGACGGCAGCCGCCTGATCCTCAGCGGGGACCCCGGGGTGCTCGGCTCCGCCGGTGCGGGGCAGGTCTTCGCCGATGTACTCGCCGCGCGCGCCTGCCCGCAGCTGGCCTCCCGCACCCCCGACCCCGGCCCCATCGGCGAGCTGGTCTCGGGGATCGGGATCGGCGAGCTGAACCAGGTGGCGGCGCCCGGCAAGGAAGTCGTCATCGTCCCCGTCCGGGACCCGGGCGAGGCGGTGCACCGCACCGTGCAACTCGTCGCCGACTCCGTACCCCGGGCCATCGGCGTACCGGCCTCCGACACCCAGGTCATCACCCCCGGGCACGGCGGTCCCGCCGGCACCCGCGCGCTGAACGCCGCGCTGAAGGAGCGCCTCAACCCGGGCCCGGGCCGCTTCGGCGGCTTCGATCCGGGTGACCGGGCCGTCTACACCCCGGCGCCGGGCAGGACCGTACCGGGGACGGTCGTATCGGCCGACGCCGACGGTCTGCATCTGGACTGTGCCGGTACGTCCGTCGTCGTACCCAAGGACCGGGTGGAGACCTCGGTGCGGCACGGCTGGGCACTCACCGCGCACCAGGCGGCCGCGCTGCGGTGGCCGGCGGTGGTCGTGGTACTGCCGGGCGACGCCGCGGGCGGGCTGAGCAGGCCGTGGATCTACACCGCGTTCGGCCGCGGTGAACGGCATCTCTCGGTGGTCCACGGGGCCGACCAGGCGCTGCCGCGCGCGGTGGCCGAAGTCCCCGGCAAACCGCGCACCACCCGGCTGCGCACACTGCTGCGGCCGGCCGCGGTCTGAGGCTCCGGTACGGCCGGTGGCCGGGGCCGAAGCCCCGGCC
>NZ_JBHYWP010000030.1:0-70348 GCF_042751845.1 Streptomyces sp. NPDC059398
GCCCCCCGTCACCCCCGCCCACTCGCGCCCGCCCGCGGGGGCGGGCGCCCCCCCCCCCGTTTCCGCGGGGGGGGGGCCGCACCGGGTCCGGCCGGTCAGGCCCCGTCGCCGGTGACCTCGGTGACGGTGCCGGCCCCGACCGTGCGGCCGCCCTCGCGGACGGCGAAGCCGAGACCGGGCTCCAGCGGTACGTCACGGCCGAGCGAGACGGTCATCGTGACCGTCTCACCGGGACGGGCCACCGAGAGCCCGCCGAGGTCGACATCGCCGACCACGTCCGCGGTACGGATGTAGAACTGCGGCCGGTACCCGGTCGAGACCGGGGTGGTCCGGCCGCCCTCGGCCGCCGACAGGACGTACACCCGCGCGGTGAACCGGCGGCGCGGTGTGACGCTGTCCGGGGCGGCCACCACGTCGCCACGGCGTACCGCGTCCCGTGGCACCCCGCGCAGCAGCAGCGCCACGTTGTCCCCCGCCTCGGCCTCCGACATCGGCTTGCCGAAGGTCTCAAGGCCGGTGACGACCGTGCCGTCCGGGCCCGCGTCGGCGCCCAGCAGCTGAACCCGGTCGCCGACCCGGATCCTGCCGCGCTCGACGGCACCGGTGACGACCGTGCCGCGGCCGGTGATGGTCAGCACGTTCTCAACCGGCAGCAGGAAGGGCGCGTCGGTGTACCGCTCGGGCATCGGGACATAGGTGTCCACCGCGTCGAGCAGCGCCTCGACCGAAGCGGTCCAGCGCGGGTCGCCCTCCAGCGCCCGCAGCCCCGACACCCGTACGACGGGGGCCGCGTCCCCGCCGTACCCGTGGGCGGAGAGCAGTTCCCTGACCTCCAGCTCGACCAGGTCGGTCAGCTCGTCGTCCCCGGCGTCCGCCTTGTTGAGCGCGACGACGATGTGGTCGACGCCGACCTGACGGGCCAGCAGTACGTGCTCGGCGGTCTGCGGCATGATCCCGTCGAGCGCGGAGACGACGAGGATCGCCCCGTCCAGCTGGGCGGCGCCTGTGACCATGTTCTTGATGTAGTCCGCGTGGCCCGGCATGTCGACATGGGCGTAGTGACGGGTGTCGGTCTCGTACTCCACGTGCGCGATGTTGATGGTGATGCCACGCCGTGCCTCCTCCGGGGCCCGGTCGATCCGGTCGGAGGAGACGAAGGAGGTGCCGCTGTCCGCGCGGTCGCTGAGCACCTTGGTGATGGCGGCGGTCAGGGTGGTCTTGCCGTGGTCGACATGGCCCATGGTGCCGATGTTGAGGTGGGGCTTGGTGCGCACGTATGCCGTCTTGGGCATGGCCTGTTCTTCCTCAGGATCTCGAAGCGTGGGACCCCCGGGTCCGGCCGACCCTCCCCCTGCGGGGTCCGCCGGACGATCCGGGAAGGGTCAGCTTCGGGCGCCGCCGAGGGTGGCGGCGGCAACGGCCTTGCCGTGCTTGGCCGTTGCCGGCGGAGCGAGGAGACCGGCAGCCTTCGGCGCGTCCGCGACTGCGGACGGCGCTGCGGGCAAGGCGTACCGGAACATGGTGCTGATCCTGCCCCGGGTCCGCCCGCCCGTCGACCGGTTTTCCGCCCGTGCGCGGCGCCGTGACGGTCCGCCGGGCGCTCCGGGGCGGGTCGGGGGTCGGCTCCCGGGCCTGAGCATTACGGCGATCACACGCGGGGTCGGTTAGTCTCCCGGGATGCTGGAGCCCGCTGCCCGCCCCACCGCCGGCCTGACCGCGCGCTGCGTCAGGGCGCTTGCCTCGCCCTGGTCCCGGCTCTCCCTGCTCGTGGTGCTGCTGGTCGCCGCGGCGACGCTGATGCTCCTCTTCCAGCCGCAGCGGCTGCTCGCCGCCGGCTGGCCTCCGCAGCTCAGCGGTGTCTCGGCCGTGGTGCTTTTCTCCGCCGCGTACGGCGCGTGCACGGCCGCGTTCGTACCCCGGCCGCTGCTGAACCTCGCCGCGGGCGCCCTCTTCGGCAGCCAGGCCGGGCTCGCCGCGGCCGTCGCGGGGACGGTGCTGGGTGCCGGTGTCTCCTTCGGTCTCGGCCGGCTGCTCGGGCAGAGCGCGCTGCGGCCGATGCTGCGGGGGCGCTGGCTGAGGGCGGCCGACGGCCAGCTGAGCAGACACGGCTTCCGCTCGATGCTCGCGCTGCGGCTCTTCCCGGGTGTGCCGTTCGCCGCCGCCAACTACTGCGCTGCGGTGTCCCGGATGGGGTGGCTGCCGTTCCTGCTGGCCACCGGGGCCGGATCGGTGCCGAACACGGCGGCGTACGTGGTGGCGGGCAGCCGGGCATCGTCCCCCACCTCTCCGGTCTTCCTTGCCGCGATGGGGTTCATCGTGGTGTCGGGGGCGGGGGCCGCGTGGATCGCCTGGCGCAAGCGGCACCGGCTGCCCGGTCGCTGACGGCGTACGGGGGCCGCGGGCGCGGCAGTCGGCCGGTGGGGCAGGGGGCGAAATGCCCGCGCGGGCGGCGGCCTCACCGCGTTAGGGGCTGTCCGGCGGATCAGGGCGCAGGTGTCGCCGGTTCCCAATCGGTCCTGGTGAGCGGGGTCTGGTGCGTCCAGCTGCAAGGCGGAGGAGGGCGGCGACGCGGAGCGTCGTCAACCGACGACAACGCCGCAGATGGGCGTGCCAGACCCCGCGTCTGCGGCATGATCCGCCGGACAGCCCCTAGTGTGCTGCTCGTGATGACCGCGCGGGACCTGCTCGATGATCGCCCTGCTGCGCCGGGCGGGCATCGGGGTCTGGCTCGCGGGCGGCTGGGGCATTGACGCCCTGGTGGGCGAACAGACCAGGGAACACCGCGACATCGACCTGCTGCACCGCGCGGAACAGGAGCCGGAGCTGCTGGCGGCGCTGTCGGCGGCCGGTTTCACCGAATCGCTCGACTGGCGCCCGGCCCGCTTCGTGTACACGCACCCCTCGGGGCGCGAAATCGACCTGCACCCCCTGGTGTTCGCCCCGGACGGTTCGGCCGTACAGCAGTCGCTCGATCCGGCGGAGCCGTTCCGCTACCCCGCGGAGTGCTTCGTCTCCGGCAGCGTCGCGGGACGGGCCGTCGACTGCGTCTCCGCCGAGCAGCAGGTGCTCTTCCACCAGGGATACGCTCCGGCCGACCGGGACCGGCACGACATGGCGCAGCTGCGGCGCGTCTTCGGGATCGGCACACCCTGCTGAGGGATCGGCACAACCTGCCTAGCGGGCGGCCGGCTCACCTTTCGGTCTCTTCTCCGGTCCCGGGGCCCAGGTCCTGATCGCGGGGCTGCGGTCCTGACAGGTCGTCGTCCGGTACGGGAGGACCGTCCTCGATATCGCTCCCGGTACCGCCCTCGGACTCTGCCCGGCCGGTACCGGGCGGGGCAGAATCCGGCCTCCGGGACTGTTCCAGCGCCTCCAGACCCGGCAGCGGTATCCCGAGCGAGGACAGGTCCACCTTCGCCGCCTCGACCTCGTCCGCGGAGAGACCCGGTACGGCCGCCTCCACCGCGTCGGCCACCGGAGTGTCGGATGTCTCGGCGGGGGCCTCGCCGGTGTCTGTGGTGGCCCCGTCCGCCGCATCCGCGCCCGGCGCCTGCTGGAAGCGCTGGGCCCGTTCCAGGAACCGGAGCAGCTCCACCGGGAACGGCAGGACCAGCGTGGAGTTCTTCTCGGAAGCGACCTCGGCCACGGTCTGCAGCAGCCGGAGCTGGAGGGCGGCCGGGTGTTTCGACATCACTTCGGCGGCCTGGGCGAGTTTCTTCGATGCCTGGAGCTCGGCGTCCGCGTTGATGACCCGGGCCCGCCGCTCCCGGGCGGCCTCGGCCTGCCGTGCCATCGACCGCTTCATCGTCTCGGGCAGCGACACGTCCTTGATCTCCACCCGGTCGATCTGTACGCCCCAGCCGATCGCCGGGCTGTCGATCATCAGCTCCAGGCCCTGGTTCAGCTTCTCGCGGTTGGACAGCAGATCGTCCAGGTCGCTCTTGCCGATGATCGAGCGCAGCGAGGTCTGTGCCATCTGCGAGACCGCGAACCGGTAGTCCTCGACGGCGATGACCGCGTCAGCCGCGTTGACCACCTTGAAGTAGACGACGGCGTCGACCCGCACCGTCACGTTGTCGCGGGTGATGCCCTCCTGTGCGGGGACCGGCATCGTCACGATCTGCAGATTCACCTTGTGCAGCCGGTCCACCCCCGGGATCACCGTGGTGAAACCCGGCAGCCGTTCCGCCTCGCGCAGTCGGCCGAAGCGCAGCACCACACCGCGTTCGAACTGCTTGACCACACGGGCCGCGGAGAGTCCGTAGACCGCGGCGAGACACACGATCACCACGATCACTGCCACCAGTACTTCCATGACGACTCCCTAGGGCACGAGTCGCTTACGTTTTCCACGATATGCCCCAAATGCCGCACTTGGCGATCGGCGCAGTGCCCTGCCCGCTCTCCAGAGGACCGCGAGCGCGAAGAGCGCCGCCGTGATCAGCAGCCACCGGGTCAGGAACACTCCGCCGGGCAGCCCCGTGGCCCGCCCATAGCGCTCCGGCGGCCCGAGGATGAGGGGGAACCAGACGAGCAGCAACAGCCCGGACAGCGCCGCCGGCACCCTCAGTGTGTTGGTCCAGCCCCGCCGCACCACGCCTGGCAGCGCCCGCAGGACCCGGTCGGCCAGCGAGTACAGCGGGATCAGCACCAGATCCTGGACGAGCGCGGCGCCCACGAACCAGACGACGGTCCCGTACGGGTCGCCGGACAGCAGCCGCATCCCCGCGTACGCCGCCACGGCGAAGGAGGCGAGCAGCACGGCGAGCTGCGGCGGCCTCGCCCCGTACCAGCGCTCGAACCGCCGCATCACAGCTCCCCGAAGGACAGTGAGGCCACCCATTTGGTGTTGAGCACACCGGGAGCGGCCGGGACGATGATCCGGGCCGGGTAGCCGTGGTCGGGCGAGAGGTCGGCGCCGTTGACTCGCAGCGCCAGCAGCGACCGCGGATCGCCGACCTGGTTGTCCCGCAGCGCCGCCTCCCGGAAGGAACCGTGCTGCTGAAGGGAGCGTACGAGCACTCCCGGCGGCCCGTCGGCGCCCACCAGGGCGGCCAGGTCCCGCAGCCGTACGCCGCGCCAGTCCTGGTCCGGTGTCGACCAGCCCTCCACACAGGCGATGGGGAGGTGCGCGCCGTGTTGCGGGAGGCGCAGCAGTTCCTCGCGCGTCAGCCGCACCGAACCTCCGGGACCCCGTACCTCAAGGCGCCAGCTGTCACCGGTGTCCCGGGACCTGATGCCGGCCGGCGCCGTGGTCTTGTTGATCTGGAAGCCGTTCGGGCCGGGCCCGGGCTCCGCGCCCCCGTGCGGCGCGAGCAGGGTCACCCGGCGCAGCGGCCCGCCGGTGCTCTGGCCCGCCGTCACCACGAGCAGCAGGAGTGATCCGCCGCCGACCAGCCCGATCAGCCCGCGCCGGGAGAGCGTCATCGGGGCGGGACGGGGCGTGACCAGGCCGGATCCGTCGGGCGGCTCCTGCTGACCGGCCGCCGGGTCCCGCAGCGGTGCCCGCAGCCCCCTCTCACGCAGGACCCGGACCGCCGCGGGAAGGCGGAGGGCCACATGTGCGGCGAAGGCTCCGGTGAACACCCAAGCCCCGTAGAAGTGCAGCGTGTAGAACGACCCGGGGAAGAGGTAGTCGAGCTGGATGTTGAGCAGCCCGGTGGCGAACTCGAAGAGCACCCCGCCGACCAGCAGCAGCAGCGAGACCCGTTCGAGGGCGTGGGCCACCGACCGGGCCGGCGGCAGCGCGAAGAGCTTCGGCACGACGGACCAGAGTTTGGCCAGCAGCACCGGCACGAGCACGACGCCGAGGGTCACGTGCGTCCCCTGCGTGAGGCGGTAGAGCCAGTGCGGCCGGGTGGGCCACGCGAAGAGGTAGAAGCCGAGCAGCCCCTTGCCCGGGGTCTTGTCGTTGACCGCGGCCAGATCCGGGTTGTAGGCGGCGTAGGAGAGCAGGCCCGTCACGACCAGCACGGTGATACCGGCCAGCAGGACCAGGCCGAGCAGCGCCGTCAGCCAGGGGCCGCGCAGCGGACTGCGCCAGAACCCGGGCGCGGTGGGCGAGATGATCTGCGGGGCGTTCTGCTTGGCACGCATGGCACTTCCCGGACGGCTCCGGCGGTGGTCGTCCACGGCCGCGCTCCGACGTTAGGCCGCAGAACCGGCCGTGCGAGGCCCGGAACCGATGACGAAACTCTGACGTCGACGGCGCCCGTACGGAGATCTGACGGTTCCGTGACGGACGGCGCCGCCTCGCCACCGCGCACCGGGCCGCCGCCTAGCGTGGGCCCGTGACAGCCCCCGCTCCCCTCACCCGGACATCCGCCGCCCCCGCGTCTCCCACGCGCCCCGGACGGCGTTCCGACGTCGTCGCCGCCATCGCCGGGGCGCTGCTCGTCGCCGTGGCCGCCGTCGTGGGCACCGTCGTCCAGAACACCGACGGCACCCTCCACGTGTCATGGCCGCCGCTGCTGGCCGAGTGGCTGCCGCATGTGGGGCCGGGCACTCCGGCGGCTCTCGCCGTCGCGGCCGTGGTGATCGTCCAGGGGCCGGTGCTCGCCGCCCGGCTGTCCTGGCGGACACTGACGTTGACGGTCTACGGGGCGTCGCTGGCCTGGATCTGGTCGCTGGCCCTGGTCGACGGCTGGCGGCGGGGCGTGGCGAACCGGCTCGTCAACAGGAACGAGTACCTCAGCGTCATCGACCGCTTCGCACACATCGGGCCGACGCTGCGGAGCTTCGACGAGCACATCCTGATCGGGCACCCGGGCAACTGGCCCGCCCATGTGGCCGGGCATCCGCCGGGCGCGACGCTGACCTTCGTCTGGCTGGACCGGATCGGCCTGGGCGGCGGTGGCTGGGCGGGCGTCTGGTGCATCACCGCCGGCGGATCGGCGGCGGTCGCCGTACTGGTCGCCCTCCGCGCCCTGGCCGGGGAGCGGACCGCGCGCCGGGCTGCGCCCTTCCTCGTCCTGGCCCCGGCCGCCGTCTGGATCGGGACATCGGCCGACGGCTACTTCGCCGCGGTCGCCGCCTGGGCGGTCGCCCTGCTCGCCCTGGCGGCCACCCGTACGGTCCGCTCCCCCGCGCTCGTCGCCCTGGCCTCCGGAGTGCTCTTCGGCTGGGCGCTCTATCTCTCGTACGGGCTGACGCTCTTCGCGGTACCGGCCCTCGCGGTGCTCCTCATCGCCCGTACCGCACGGCCGCTGGCGCCCGCGCTGGCCGGAGCCGCGCTGGTGGCACTCGTGTTCACGCTCGCGGGCTTCAACTGGTGGGAGGCGTACGGCCTGCTGGTGGAGCGCTACTACCAGGGGGTGGGCGGCGACCGGCCGCAGAGCTACTGGGTCTGGGGCAACCTGGCCTGCGCCGTGATCATCACCGGGACGGCGGCCGTGGCCGGACTGCGGCGGGCGGGGGCCGCGGCGCCGGGTGCGGTCCGCCGGTGGCGCGGGGCCCGGGACGAGGCAGCCGACCGGCTCGGGCTGCTGGTCCTGGCGGTGCTCATCGCGTTGCTCATCGCCGATCTGTCGGGCATGAGCAAGGCGGAGACGGAGCGCATCTGGATCCCGTTCGCGCTCTGGCTGCTGCCCGCGGCGGCGCTGCTCCCGGCCCGGGGCCGGCGCCGCTGGCTGGCACTCCAGGCGGCCCTCGCCCTGCTCGTCAACCATCTGCTGCTCACCACCTGGTGAGCCGCCCCACGACCTGGTGGGCACCGCCCGGCAATGCCCCGGCACCGCCCGGCGCCCCGCAGCTGGCTGACGCCCCCTCAGCCGGCTGACAGCCCCCGGAACGCGCCGAGGATCCGCTCGGCTGCCAGGGTCGGTGTCAACGTGCCGCCGCGCAGCTCCTGTTCGAGCAGCGGCGCGATCCGTCTGACCTCCGGATGCTCGTGGAGTTCCTTCAGCAGCCCCTCGCGCACCATCGTCCAGGCCCAGTCGACCTGCTGGTCACGCCGTTTGGCGGCCAGCCCGCCGGAGGAGTCCAGGACCTTGCGGTGCTGTTCGAGCCGCTCCCACACGGTGTCGAGCCCGAGCGACTCCCGGGCGCTGCAGCTGAGCACGGGCGGGGTCCACGCCGTATCGGACGGGTACATCAGCCGCAGCGCACCCGCCAGTTCACGGGCGGCGGAGCGCGCGTCGCGTTCGTGCGGGCCGTCCGCCTTGTTGACGGCGATGACGTCGGCCAGCTCCAGCACACCCTTCTTGATGCCCTGGAGCTGGTCGCCGGTGCGGGCCAGGGTGAGCAGCAGGAAGGAGTCCACCATCTTCGATACGGCGGTCTCGGACTGGCCGACACCGACGGTCTCCACCAGGACGACGTCGTAACCGGCCGCCTCCACGACGACCATGGCCTCCCGGGTGGCCCGGGCCACTCCGCCGAGGGTGCCCGCCGTCGGCGAGGGCCTGACGAAGGCGGCCGGGTCGACGGCCAGCCGCTCCATCCGGGTCTTGTCGCCCAGGATGGAGCCGCCGGTCCTGCTGGACGAGGGGTCGACGGCGAGCACCGCGACCCGGTGACCCAGCCCGGTGAGCAGGGTGCCGAAGGCGTCGATGAAGGTGGACTTCCCGACGCCGGGCACCCCGCTGATCCCGATCCGGCGCGCTCTCCCGGAGTGCGGGAGCAGCGCGGTCAGGAGCTGCTGGGCGAGGGCCCGGTGGTCCGCCCGGGAGGACTCCACCAGGGTGATGGCCCGTGCGACGGTGGCCCGTGACCCGTCGAGGACGCCCTGGGCATAGCGGTCCGGGTCGATGTGCGGTGCCATGGGCTGGGGCCTTTCGTTCGGGTCAGGCCGGACAAGGGAGCGGGGTCTGGCGCGTGCGGCTGCAAGGCGGAGGATTGAAGCAACGCGAAGGGGGTCCCCGTGCCAGACCCCGCGAGCCCGGCCTGACCCGAACGAGAGGCCCTACAACTCGTGGCCGAGTGCGGAGGCGAGCCGGACCACCAGGTCGTACGCCGCGTCCGGGATCACGGTGCCCGGCGGGAAGACGGCGGCGGCGCCCGCCTCGTGCAGGGCCGGGATGTCCGCGGGCGGGATGACCCCGCCGACGACGATCATGATGTCCTCCCGGCCCTCCGCCGCGAGCTCCTCCCGCAGTGCGGGGACGAGCGTGAGGTGTCCGGCGGCGAGCGAGGAGACACCGACGATGTGCGCGTCCGCCTCGACCGCCTGCCGTGCCACCTCGCCCGGTGTCTGGAAGAGCGGGCCGACGTCCACGTCGAAACCCAGGTCGGCGAAGGCGGTGGCGATCACCTTCTGGCCTCGGTCGTGGCCGTCCTGCCCCATCTTGGCGACGAGAATGCGCGGACGGCGCCCCTCGGCCTCGTCGAACGAGTCCACCAGCCGACGTGTGCGCTCCACGGACGGCGACTCCCCTGCCTCGGTCCTGTACACACCGGAGATCGTACGGATCTGTCCGGCGTGGCGCCCGTAGACCTTCTCCAGGGCATCGGAGATCTCACCGACGGTGGCCATCGCCCGCGCCGCGTCGACCGCGAGCGCCAGCAGATTGCCGTCCAGACCGGGTCCCGGTTCGCGGCCCGCGGCATCGGTCAGCGCCCGCAGCGCCTCCTGGCAGGCGTTCTCGTCGCGCTCCTCGCGCAGCCGCTTCAACTTGGCGACCTGCTGGGTGCGCACCGAGGAGTTGTCGACCTTGAGTACGTCGATCTCCTCGTCGGTCTCCACCCGGTACTTGTTGACGCCGACGACGGGCTGGCGTCCTGAGTCGATACGGGCCTGGGTGCGGGCCGCCGCCTCCTCCACCCGGAGTTTGGGGATGCCCGCGTCGATGGCCTGCGCCATCCCGCCGGCCGCCTCGACCTCCTCGATGTGCTGCCAGGCGCGCCGCGCCAGATCGTGGGTGAGCTTCTCGACGTACGCGCTGCCGCCCCACGGGTCGATGACCCGGCAGGTGCCCGACTCCTGCTGGAGCAGCAGCTGGGTGTTGCGGGCGATCCGGGCGGAGAAGTCGGTCGGCAGCGCCAGCGCCTCATCGAGTGCGTTGGTGTGCAGCGACTGGGTGTGGCCCTGGGTGGCGGCCATCGCCTCGACACAGGTGCGGGTCACGTTGTTGAAGACGTCCTGCGCGGTGAGCGACCAGCCGGAGGTCTGCGAATGAGTGCGCAGCGACAGGGACTTGGCGTTCTTGGGGTCGAACTGCCCGACCAGCCTGGCCCAGAGCAGCCGGGCCGCGCGCAGCTTCGCGATCTCCATGAAGAAGTTCATGCCGATCGCCCAGAAGAAGGAGAGCCGCGGCGCGAAGGAGTCGACGTCCATCCCGGCGGCGATCCCGGCCCGCAGGTACTCCACTCCGTCGGCCAGCGTGTAGGCCAGCTCCAGATCGGCCGTAGCACCGGCCTCCTGGATGTGGTAGCCGGAGATGGAGATGGAGTTGTAGCGCGGCATCTTCTGCGAGGTGTAGGCGAAGATGTCGGAGATGATCCGCATCGAGGGCTTCGGCGGATAGATGTAGGTGTTGCGGACCATGAACTCCTTGAGGATGTCGTTCTGGATGGTCCCGGCCAGCTTCTCCGGCGGTACGCCCTGCTCCTCGGCGGCGACGATGTAGAGCGCCAGTACGGGCAGTACCGCTCCGTTCATCGTCATGGAGACCGACATCTTGTCCAGCGGGATGCCGTCGAAGAGCTGACGCATGTCGTAGAGGGAGTCGATCGCGACACCCGCCATGCCGACATCGCCGGTGACGCGCGGGTGGTCGCTGTCGTAGCCGCGGTGCGTCGGCAGGTCGAAGGCGACCGAGAGGCCCTTCTGACCGGCCGCCAGATTACGGCGGTAGAAGGCGTTGGACTCCTCGGCGGTGGAGAATCCGGCGTACTGACGGATCGTCCAGGGCTGGTTGACGTACATCGTCGGATAGGGGCCGCGGAGGTACGGCGCGATCCCGGGGTAGGTGCCGAGGAAGTCGAGGCCCTCGGTGTCCTGGCCGGTGTAGAGGGGTTTGACCGGGATGCCCTCGGGGGTCTGCCACACCAGTTCGTCGACGCTGTGGCCGGTGGACTCCTTCACGGCCGCGCGCCACTGCTCGTCGGTCGCCCGGGCGGGGCCGGCGGGCCCCAGGTCGATCTCTGTGAAGTCCGGGATCTGCATTACGCCACTCCCATACGGTCGAGGACGGAGGTCAGCACGGCCACCACGTCTCCTCCGGCGAAGACGAACTCGTCCACACCGGAGGCCAGATACGCGTCCCGCCGCTCACCGGGGCGGCCGGCGAGGAACACCTGCCGCGCTCCGGCGTCCTTCAGCGCGGTGGCGGCGTCGGCCGCCTGTTCGGCGTAGACGGCGTCGCTCGAACAGACACAGGCCAGGGTGGTGCCTGCGTCGGCGAACGCCGCCGCGGCCGTGCCGGGGGCGCCCGGCACCGGTCCGTGCACCGGCTCGATGCCGCCCGCCTGGAAGAGGTTGGAGGCGAAGGTGGCCCGTGCGGTGTGCGCGGCGGCGGGGCCGAGTACGGCGAGGAACACCCGGGGGCGGGCACCGGTCGCCGCCAGATGGGCGTCCGAGCGGGCCCGCAGGGCTTCGAAGGCGTCGTCGCGGTGGACCACGGGAAGACCGCCGCCGGGGGCGGCGGGCACCGGGTCCCGGACGACGGCGCGCTCGTCGAGCAGCAGGAACTCGCTGACCCCGGTGATGGGCTCGCTCCGTACGGCCAGCTTCTCGCTGCGCCGCTCCCAGGTGGCCGCCAGCCGTCCGGCGATCAGCCCGGACCGCAGGGCCTGCTCCTGGCCCCCTCCGCCTTCGATCTCCTGGAACCACTCCCAGGCCGCCTGCGCCAGTTCACCGGTGAGCCGCTCCACGTACCAGGAGCCGCCCGCGGGGTCGATCACCCGTGCCAGGTGCGACTCCTCGACCAGGACGGTCGATGTGTTGCGGGCGATACGGCGGGCGAAGTCGTCGGGGAGGCCGAGCGTGTGGTCGAAGGGCAGCACCGTCACGGCGTCCGCGCCCCCGGTACCGGCCGCCAGACAGGCGACCGTCGTACGGAGCATGTTCACCCACGGGTCGCGCCGGGCCATCATGACCGGCGATGTCACCGCGTGCTGGTGCTGCGCCCCGGCCGCCGGAACGCCGCTCGCCTCGGCCACCCGGGCCCAGAGGCGGCGCGCCGCGCGCAGCTTGGCGATCGTCAGGAACTGGTCGGCGGTGGCCGCGTAACGGAATTCCAGCTGTCCGAAGGCGGCCGCGGTGTCGAGTCCGGCCGCGGTGAGCGCGCGCAGATACGCCACGGCGGTGGCCAGCGCGCACCCGAGTTCCTGGGCCGCCGATCCGCCTGCCGTGTGGTACGGCAGCGCGTCCACGACGACTGCCCGCAGCTGCGGATAGCGCTGGTGGCACAGCCCGGCCAGTGCGGCGGCCTGCGCGGTGTGCCCGGCGAGGCTCTCGTACTCTCCGGTCCGGGCCGCGTGGCCCAGCGGGTCCGCGCCGAGGGTGCCAAGCGCCGCCCCGGGGGCGACACCGCGCGCGTCGAAGAGCCGCAGCAACTCCCTTGCCGCGCTGTCGAATTCACCGCCCGCTTCGAGGACGACCGGGGCCAGGTCGAGATGGACCCCTTCGAGGGCGGTACCGAGACCGGTCACCGGTACACCGGCATCGCCCACGGTGAGCCATACGGAGGAGACACCGTTCTCCAGATCCGCGAGCACGGCCTCGTTGGTGCGCGCGGCGTCCGGCCTGCTGTGCCGCTGGCGTACGTCCCAGCCGCCGGTCACCCGGCCGGCCGGGGTACTGCCGCGGGTGAACGGGGCGAACCCCGGCAGCCCGGCCGGGGCCGTGGACGCGGTGGCCCCGCCGTCGCCGCCCTCCGGTGCGGTGTAGAGCGGCTGTACGACCAGACCGTCGTCCAGCTCGGTGGAGAGTGCTGTTTCCGCCGCCGTATCCGGGACATCCTTACCCGATTTGCGCAGCACACCTTCCACAAGGCGCTGCCACTGCTCATGGGTCGCATGCGGGAATCCGGCGGCCAGGGGGAACCCGTTGTCGGGCAGGACCGTCATGCTCAGATGCTAGGCGAGGGTGCCAGGTGTGCAGTTGAGAGAACCACTGTGACCTTGGACTCTCTCGCCCGTGCGGGAGCCCGGCACGGTCTGCGCCGTACCGGGCCCCTGGTCCGGACCGATGGCCCGGAGTCGCGCCGCTTCCGCTATGTCACGGCTGCTTTCGGCTACTTCACCCCCACTGCCCGGATGATCTCCTGCTTCACCGAGCCGCCCCGGTCGTCGGTGGCGGAGGCGCGCAGCGAGACATACCCGGCGTCCCTGGGCACCCGCAGCGAGCCCTTCCAGGCGGCTGACGCGCCGTGGACCGCGCTGAGCCCGACGGACTTCCAGGTCTTGCCGTCGTCGTAGGAGACCTCCAGCGTCCCCGACCGGATCTTGCCGGTGTCCGCGGCGCCCTTGACGTACTCGGCGCTGATGGAGACCGGCAGTGTCCGTCCGGCGCGGACGTTCCCCGCGAGGTCGGTGGCGACGCCGAAGCCCAGGTTGAGCAGGGGCAGATAGGTGGCGTGGTCCGCCGGGGTCTGCGCGGAGCGGAAGGTCCACTCGGAGTGGCCCTTCGTGGACAGCACCCAGGTGCCCGGGTCACGTGTCGTGTCGGTGACCACCTTGTACGTGGTCTCGGCCGGATCGGCGTCCCAGGCGTAGGCGCCCGAGCTGGTCTTGTGGTCGACCTGAACGCCGTTCGCGTACACATCGGTGGTCTGGGTCATGGAGTCGTCGTTCCAGACGTCCCCGAATCCGGTGTGGTCGGGGCCGGAGTCGCCCCAGCCCGGGGTGTTGAACTGGAGGTCGTTGCCGGTGCGCTGCTGACCCCAGCCGAGCCCGGTGCCGAGCCAGGGGTGCAGCACGGGCCTGAACCAGTCGAGCGGCCCGCGGCTGCCGCCCCGGTAGGTGACCAGACCGCTCCGCTCCTCCAGCGAGGACTCCGGTCCCGCGGTGACGGACTGCATCCAGGTCTGGCCCTTGCCGGTGCTGACGTAGTCGGTGCGCGTGGCCGGGTAGTGCATCCGCTCCGCGAATCCGAAACCGACCGGGAAGGTGCCGGTGACCGAGTAGCGGAACTCACCGCCGTCGACGGGCTTGGCGGCGTAGAACGTGGAGTCCAGTGTGGCGAGGTCCTTCTTGCCCGGCTTGTACGTCAGGTTCTTCGGTACCGCCCCCGGGTGGCCTTCGGAGAGGTCGTAGACATAGGGCGTGTACTGGGTTCCGGTGAGCTCGACCGTGCCGTGGCGGCGGGCGGTGGCGGCCAGCAGTGCGCCGTCCGCCGCGTTCACGGACGCCACCTGCAGCGGAGTGTCCGACCCGTCGTCCGCGCCGAACCAGGAGCTGAGCCGCCCCGGTGCGTCGTCCGTGACGAACAGCGAGACCGCTCCGGCCTGCTGTGCGGCGGCGGTGAGCTGCTGTGGGGTGACATCGGGCGTGGCACGGACCAGGACGGCCTTGCCGCGTACGTTCTTGCCCTGGTAATCAGCCGCGGTACCGGTCCCGAGATCGGCGATACCGGCCCGGTGCCGGCCTTCGAGGATGGTGGACCCGGCCTGTACGAGGGTGTCACCGAGCCGCTTTCCGCCCGCGACCGCCTCAAGGAGCGGCTTGCCGAGGCGCCAGACGGTGCGGTACTCGAAGGTCCCGTCGGTGACCTTCCTGGTGGGCGCGGCGAAGATGCTGTCGTACATGAGGGGCACCTGGACCGCTCCGCCGAAGTCCGCGCCGTTCGCCTTGCGGTCGAACTCCATCAGCAGCTGACGGGTCTGGGTGCGCCGGGGTACCTCCGCCTTGATCTGGTGCAACCGGCGGCCGTCGAGGGTGATCTCACGGTCGCGGTCCATGGAGATCTGCGGGTCGGTGAGGAAGCCCATCCCGAGCGAGTCCTTGCCCTTGGCCCCCCGTACGTCGAGGAAGGACGCCACCGAGTAGGTGCCGGGCTTCAGCCGCAGGGTGAGGGTGCCGGACTCGCCGACGGACGCGCTGTACGGGTCGGTCCCCTTGGCCAGTTCCTGTACGGCCAGGTCGGCGGCGGTGGGCGCGCCGTCCCGGTCCTTCACATGGACGGTGAGGGTGTACCGCTCCTCCTCCTTGACCAGGCCGAAGGCGGTGTGCGCGACGACTTTGCCGCCGGCGCTCGCGGTGATCTGCCCCGAGGTGTTGCCGACCGGTGCCTTCGCGCCGTCGCCCGTGACGGTGGTCTGCGCGGTGGAGTGCGCGGGCACGGTCAGGCTGGTGTCCTTGAGTTTCACGGTGCCTTCGGCGCCGCCCTCGGCGGCGAGCGCCAGGGTCACGGGGGTGTCCGAGGAGTTGGCGTAGGTCACCGTGCGGGTGACCGGCTTGTCGTCCTCGTAGGGCCATGAGTAGAAGCCGAGGTCGGCGCTGCCCGTGGCGGTGATGCTCGCGGTGGTGGCCGCCGGGACGTCGACGCGGCCCGCGCCCAGTGTGTACACCGGGTCGGGCAGCGTCTTGGACGTGGACATCAGCGCGTCCTTGAGCTGCTGTCCGGTCCAGTCGGGGTGCTTCTGGGCGAGCAGCGCGGCGACTCCCGCGACATGCGGGGTGGCCATCGAGGTGCCGCTCATGGTCTGGTACGGGCCACTGCCCTCGGCGTACTGCGAGCGGGCGGCGAGGATGTCCACACCGGGGGCCGACAGGTCGGGCTTGAGCGCGTTGTCCCCGAGCCGCGGCCCCTGGCTGGTGAAGTAGGCGGGCTGGTCGGCGGAGTCCACCGCGCCGATGGTGAGCGCCGAGTCGGCCGCGCCGGGCGAGCCGATGGAGGTGGGGGCCCCGGTGTTGCCCGCGGCGACCACGAACAGCGCGCCGGTGTCCTTGGAGAGGGTGTTGACCGCCTCCGCCATGGGGTCGCTGCCGTCACTGGCCTCCTGGGAGCCCAGGCTCATGCTGATGATCTTGGCGTGGATGTCCTTGGCGGCCCACTCCATGCCCGCGATGATCTCGGAGTCGGTGCCGGAGCCCTCGTCGGAGAGCACCTTGCCGACGGCCAGGTCGGCGTCGGGGGCGACGCCCTTCTCCTTGCCGTCGGAGGCGGCGCCGCTGCCGCCCACGGTCGATGTGGTGTGGGTTCCGTGGCCGTTGCGGTCGGTGGTCTCCTCACCCGCGATGAAGGACTTGGACGCGC
Source organism: Streptomyces sp. NPDC059398 (assembly GCF_042751845.1). Classification (NCBI taxonomy): domain Bacteria; kingdom Bacillati; phylum Actinomycetota; class Actinomycetes; order Kitasatosporales; family Streptomycetaceae; genus Streptomyces; species Streptomyces sp. NPDC059398. The sequence goes on from NZ_JBHYWP010000030.1 coordinate 16,139, forward strand.
TGATCCGGCCCTTGAGGTCGGGGTGGTCGGAGTCCACCCCGGTGTCGAGGACGGCGACCTTGACGCCCTTGCCGGTGAGTCCGGCCTGCCAGGCGGCGGGGGTGCCGATCTGCGCGTTGCTCTCGGCCATGTCGGCCTTGACCCGGCCGTCGAGCCAGACCTTCCCGACGCCGTCGCCGAAGGAACGGGCCTGCCGGGTACGGGAGTCGGTGATCGACTTCCAGAAGGTGCCGGAAGCGGCGGCCCGTACCGCGGCGCCGCCCACGCTGGGCAGGGACCGGACGGTCGTGGCGCCGTGCGGTGCGGCGCTGCGGGCGCCCTTGCCGTACGTGACGATGAGCGGCAGCCCGGCGGCCTTTCCGGTGCCGAGCCCCTGCTCGATGAGGCCGGTGACGTCGAACAGCCGCTTGTCGAGGACGCCCGAGCGGAGATAGGGCAGGGCCTCGTCGGGCAGCACGGTGATCCGCCCGTTGGACGTCTGGCTGCGGACGGCTCCGCTCGCACCCTTCGGGCGCTCGACGGTTACCGTGCTGTGGCCGCCGCCGATGTCGGTGACGGTCACCCGGTCGCCGGTGATCAGCGTGACGGCGTGGGTGGCGTGAGCGGTGGCGGACGGCGCGGTGCGGGACGGCGCGGGGGTCTTGCCCGCCCCTGTCGCCGCGAGCGCCTGCCCTGCCGGGAGCAGTACGAGCGCGAGTCCGGCGGAGAGCCATCCGGCTCTTCGCCACGCAGGTGCTCTGGTCATGGTGCCCCTCTCTCCGGGGCCCGGCCTGAAGGGGGTCGCGCCGGGCACTGCGAAGAGTCTCGGGGCGCTCGCGGCGGCCGTGGGGTGAAAGGGCTGGCGGATAGGTGCCATGGCGGTTAACTGCCAGCGGCCGACGTGCGGGCAGGTCAGTGGCGGACCGGGGCTGGGGCGGGTGCGGGCCGGGGGCGCGCTGTGGGCCAGGGACCGGGCAGCGGGCCGGGAACGGTCGGCCGGCGGGGGACCCGGCAGCGGGCCGGGGCGGGCTGTGGGACAGAAACCGACTACGAGCCAGGGACCGGCCAAGCAAGGACCGGTGGCGGGTCAGGGATCCGGCGGCGGGTCGAACGATCCGTGCCGGCCCGCGCCCGCGGCGAACTCGTCCGCTCCTCGCCGGGCCCGGGTGAGGGAGACCAGGCCGTGCCGCAGTTCGCCCGCCAGTGCGTCGGCCTCGGAGAGACCGCCCTGCTCCAGCAGGGCGAGGCGGTCCTCCCGCAGACACATCTGAGGGAACGCCGCGATGGACACGGCGAGTTCCTCGGCGGCCGCCCGCGCCGTACCTGCGGGGACCACCCGGTTGGCCAGCCCGATCGCGAGCGCCTCCGCGGCATCGACCGGGCGGCCGGTCAGGACGAGGTCCATCGCCCGGCTCTCACCGATGAGGCGCGGCAGCCGTACGGTCCCGCCGTCGATCAGCGGAACGCCCCAGCGGCGGCAGAACACCCCGAACACCGCGTCCTCATCGGCCACCCGCAGATCGCACCAGAGCGCGAGTTCGAGCCCTCCGGCCACCGCGTGACCGGAGACGGCGGCGATCACCGGCTTGCCGAGTCGCATCCGGGTGGGGCCCATCGGGCCGTCCCCCGCGCCGACGGTCGCCGTGACGGTGTTGCCGCGCGGGGTGCCGATGGCCTTCAGGTCGGCGCCCGCGCAGAAGGTGCCTCCTTCACCCCAGAGCACGGCCACAGAGGCGTCCGGGTCGGCGTCGAACGCACGGAAGGCATCGGCGAGAGCGCGGGCGGTCGGGCCGTCGACGGCGTTGCGCGCCTCGGGCCGTGCGAGCACCACGGTGGTGACGGGGCCGTTGCGTTCGATGCGTACGGTCATCCGGGCAGCACTCCTCCATCGCGGCCGGGGCAGGCCCGGACCGGACAGGGCGGGCCGGGTCTCCTCCGGGCGAGCAGCTCTAGCACGGTGACCGGCGGGCCCACAAGCGCGGGCCCACAAGCGCCTGCCCACAGGCGGAGTTGCGGCCACCGGGGCCGGCCGTCCAGAACCGCGGGCGGCCGTGCAGACCCCTTGGCCCGGGGCACCGGGTGCCGGAGACTGAGCCGATGACTCAGCGCGTGGAACTCGCTACCGTGATGGACCGCCTGGACATCGACGACCTGATCACCGGTTACGCGGCAGCCGTGGACGACGGCCAATGGGACGACTACCGGGCCCTGTTCGCCCCGGACGGCCGGGCCGACTACCGCTCGGCCGGCGGGGTGGAAGGGCCCGCGGCGGAGGTAGCCGACTGGCTGGCGGAGACGATGCGGCTCTTCCCGGTACGCCAGCACCTGATCGTCAACCGGCGGCTGCGGCTCCAGGACCTGGGCGGCTACCCGGGAGACCGGGCGGAGCTGCGGGCCGACTACCTCAACCCGATGCGGCTCCAGTCCCTGCCGTCCCAGCCGGCCCAAGGTGCCGGTGAGGCCGGGGCGGGTGGTTCCGGCGAGGGCGACGCACCGGCCGCGCCCAACTTCGTCTCCGCCGGCCGCTACGCCTTCAGCCTGGTGAGGACCGAGCCCGGGTGGCGGCTGCTCCGGGTCGTCGTGCAGGAGAAGTGGCGGCGCGTTCCGGGCGCGCCGGGCGACGCCTGATACGCCGTACGGGTGGGGCGCACTGTCGGCAACCGTTCCACTCCCCCACACTGTGGGAAACGACAACTCGGCGGAGACCATCCGCACGAGGCTGCTCACGGGGCGGGAGCGAGGAGGCGCTGGATGCGGATCCCCCTGGAGCGACTGCGCGGGGCCGGCCTCTCGCCCTGGTGGCGCGGCGCCGCGGCGCTGCTGGCCGGGGCTCTTCCGGCGCTCGCCTTCCCGGCGCCGTCCCTCTGGTGGTTCGCCTATGTGGCCCTGGTGCCCTGGATGCTGCTGGCACGCGGGGCGCCCACGGGGCGGCGGGCCGCGCTGGACGGCTGGCTCGGCGGCACCGGGTTCATGATCTCCGTACACCACTGGCTGATTCCCAGCCTGAATGTCTTCATCGTGGTCCTCGCGGCGCTGCTCGGGCTGCTCTGGGCGCCCTGGGGGTGGCTGGTCCGCTGGATGCTGGGCGGGGCCGCGGGCGCCGCGCGGGTGGCGGCGGCGCTGCTCGTGGTCCCCTCCGGCTGGCTGATGGTGGAACTGGTGAGGTCGTGGCAGGGACTCGGCGGCCCCTGGGGCCTGCTCGGCTCCAGCCAGTGGCAGGTCGCTCCGGCGCTGCGGCTCGCGTCGGTGGGCGGGGTCTGGCTGGTGAGCCTCCTCGTGGTGGCGGTCAACACCGGGGCCGTGGCGCTGCTCGTGGTCGACTCCGCGCGTACGACGGCGGTGGCGGGGGTGCTGGCCTGCGCCGTCCTCACCGGGGCGGTCTGGCTGTGGGCGCCGCGCCCCGAAACGGGCGGCGGGACCCGGGTCGCGGTCGTCCAGCCGGGGGTCGTACCCGGCGTCGATGCCCGGTTCGACCGCAGCGAGGCCCTGACAAGGCAGCTGGCGGGCCGTCATGTCGACCTGGTGGTGTGGGGTGAGAGCAGCGTCGTACACGATCTGACGGCCCGCCCGGACCTGACGGCGCGTATCGCCCGGCTGTCCCGGCAGACCGGCGCGGACATCCTGGTCAATGTGGATGCCAGACGGTCCGACGCCCCGGGCATCTACAAGAGCTCCGTACTCGTCGGGCCCAAGGGGCTGACCGGCGACCGCTACGACAAGATGCGGCTGGTCCCGTTCGGCGAGTACATCCCGGCACGTTCACTGCTCGGCTGGGCGACATCGGTGGGCCGGGCCGCGGGCGAGGACCGCAGACAGGGCACGCACCAGGTCGTCATGAAGCTGCCCGGCGGACTCCGGGTGGGGCCGCTGATCTGTTTCGAGACGGCGTTCCCCGACATGAGCAGGCAGCTGACGAAGGACGGCTCGCAGCTCCTCGTCGCCCAGTCGTCCACCTCGTCCTTCCAGCACAGCTGGGCCCCCGAGCAGCATGCGTCGCTGGCGGCGCTGCGGGCGGCCGAGAGCGGCCGCCCGGTGGTGCACGCGACGCTCACCGGGGTGAGCGCGGTGTACGGCCCTGGGGGCGACCGGGTGGGCCCGTGGCTGGGGACCGGCCGCAGTACGGCGCAGCTGTACGACATCCCGCTGGCCCACGGCACGACGCTCTACGTCCGGTTCGGTGACTGGCCGGTCCACGGCGCGCTGGCCGTCCTCGCCGTGCTGTGCGCGGTCGAGGGGCTGCGCTCGGTCAGGCGGCCTGCTCCTGAGCCCGCAGGACCACACGCTCACAGAGTTCATGGGTCAGCAGGGCGTCCCTGGCGCTGAGCAGCCTGCCGGCCGCCACCGCATCGAGGAAGCCCCGTACGGACTGCTCGATACCGCGCTGGCGGGCCACCGGGACCCAGTCGCCGCGCCGGCGGATGGTCGGTTGCCCCTTGTGATCGATGATCTCCGCGAGATTGACGACCTGTCGCTTGGCGCCGCCGCCCGAGACTTCGAGGATCTCCTCGGTGGAGCCGCTCAGCCGGTTCATCGAGCCGATCGCGGAGAAGCCGTCACCGGAGAGGTGGAGCACCACATGGTGCATCAGCCCTTCGCGGATCCGGGCCCGTACGTCGATGTGCTCGACGGGGCCCGGTGCGAGGAAGCGCAGGGTGTCGACGACGTGGATGAAGTCGTCGAGGACCAGGGTGCGCGGGTCCTCCGCGAGGTCCGTCCGGTTCTTCTGCATCAGGATCAGATCGCGGGGCTGTTCTGCGCACTGGGCGTAACCCGGCGCCAGCCGCCGGTTGAAGCCGACGGCGAGGCTCACGCCACGGTCTTCGGCGAGGTCCACCAGCCGCTCGGAATCGGCGAGTTCGTAGGCGAGCGGCTTGTCGACACAGGTCGGCACACCCGCTTCCAGCAGCCGGCTCGCGATCTCGGGGTGCACGGCGGTCGGGGCGTGGACGAACGCGGCGTCCAGCCCCTGAGCCAGCAGGGAGTCCAGGTCCCGGTGACAGCGGTCCGCCGGGATGTGGAAGGTCTCGGCGGTACGGGTGAGGGTGGCCGGGGTCCGGGTCTGGAGGTGCAGTTCGACCCCGGGCAGGGCCGTCAGTACCGGCAGATACGCCTTCTGTGCGATGTCCCCGAGCCCAATGCAGCCGACCTTCACAGGGGCCTCCCCAACCGTGTCTCGCTCGTATGCCGATGCCGTCGGGCCGGCTGATCCAGCCGACCTGGTCGATGTGTCCGTCTGTCGATACGCCGCTCAGCCGACCGGTCGTGGACCGGCCTGCCAGGCCCGGGTGCGACCCCGGTGCCGTGCGCCTGGGCAGCATACGTGTGCCGGTCCCGCATGCCGTCGGGGCATGTACGGGGCATGGATACCGGGGCCCGGATATCGCGTGGCGGGGCCGCCGGTCCGTGGGTGATGATGCTCCGCATGACGACACCCGAACGCCAGGAACCCTCCCTCACGGCCGACGAACGCACCATGCTGGAAGGGTGGCTCGACTACCACCGCGCGACGCTGGCCGTCAAATGCGCGGGCCTGGACGACAAGCAGTTGCGCCAGGCCTCCGTGCCTCCGTCGGAGCTGTCCCTGCTCGGGCTCGTACGGCATATGGTCGAGGTGGAACGGGGCTGGTTCCGCGAGGTGCTGGCGGGTGAGGACACCCCGCCCCTCTACTTCAGCGAGGAGGACCCGGACGGGGAGTTCCATCTCACCGACGCGGACACCTGGGACGAGGCGTACGGCACCTGGCAGCGGGAGATCGCCCACGCCCGTGAGGTGGCGGCCGGCTACTCGCTGGACGACCTCTCGAAGGGGCGCGGCCGACAGGGCGAACCCTTCAGCCTGCGGTGGATCTACACCCATATGATCGAGGAGTACGCGCGCCACAACGGGCACGCGGATCTGCTCCGCGAATGCATCGACGGCGTCACCGGCGACTAGCCCCACTCACCCGTGCGGGGTCAATCTCCGCTTCCGGTACGCAGAACAGCTCCTGTGGGCAGCAGAGTTGGACGGGTGCACTCCACGAAGATCGTCGCCCTGGCCCTGCTGGCGGCAGCCGTCTCGGCCGCCTCGGGATGCGTAGCCGTCCCTCCGGAGCGGGCACCGGCACCCGGGCAGTCCAGGACGCCCGGCCACCATGCGCAGCGCACCGGCCCGCAGATCGTGCAGAGCCCCCCGGTCGAGGCGCTGGAGACCGTATCCCCCCGGCCGGGGGCGGGGAGCGGTGCCGGGAGCCGGGACGCGGCTCCGGCCGCACACCGTCCGTCCGGCGAAGCCGGGCCCGGAAGCGGGACGGAGCGGGACGCGGGCCCCGCACCGGTCCGCCGTGCGGTCCGGCCCGCACGCCCCCGTGCGGCACAGCCCGGAAGCGGGCACCCCGACCGGCCGCTCCCGCGGCGGCATCCGGAGCGGGCGGGTCACCCGTCCGGCCACCCGGCGGGCGTCTGCGCGCTCGGCGAAGGCTACGGAGGCTGGCCGGCGGACAGCCCGCAGGCCCGGATCTGCCGCCAGACGTACGGCCGGTGACTCCTGCCCCTCCGTACGTCCGGTGACCCCTGCCCCTTCCGTACGGCCGGTGACCCCTGCCCCTTCTTGTCCGCCCGCCTACCCCTCCTCCCCCAGCCGCCACTCAAGACGCTCGATCGCCGCCCGTACGCCGTCGCCGTAGCCGTCGTCGGCCAGTGCTCCCGTCGCGGACCGCGCCTGCCGCAGATGCAGGCGCGCCGCCTCTCTGCGACGCAGCTTCAGGTAGTCGGCCGCCAGGTTGAGGTGCAGGGAGGGGTAGAAACCGCGGACGGCGGCTGCGGCGTCATGACGGCCGACCCGCTCGTCATCCAGGCCATCGGCCGCGGCCAGCGCCCGCAGATCCCAGAGCAGTTCGTCCTCGGCGTCGTCCTGGGTGTCCGCCATGTAGTGCGCGAGGGTGCACCGGTGCAGTGCGTCGCCGGACTCGCCGATCTCGGCCCACAGCCCGGCGAACCGGTTGCGGGCCTCCTCCCGGTCGCCTCCGTGCAGCAGCATGATCACTTGGCCGATCCTGCCCATGACGGCGTCCCCCGGTGTCTCCCGTTCCGACTCCTGCTGCGACTCCGCCACCGCTGCCTCCTCTACCCGTACCCACGCGGATGTCCGGTTTGTCCCGGCGTGCCACCGACACTACGGGCTGTCCCGGTGCCGGTCAGCCCAGGTCGGGGATCCGCCAGTCGATCGGCTCGTGGCCCTGCTCCGCGACAGCCTTGTCGATCTGGGTGAAGGGATGCGAGCCGAAGAACTTCTTCGCGGACAGCGGCGAGGGGTGTGCGCCCTTCACCACCACATGACGCTCCTCGTCGATGAGCGGGAGCTTCTTCTGTGCGTAGTTGCCCCAGAGGACGAAGACCGCGGGGTCCGGCCTTGCGGCCACCGCGGTGATCACCGCGTCCGTGAACCTCTCCCAGCCCTTGCCCTTGTGGGAGTTGGCCTCGGACGCGCGCACCGTGAGCACCGCGTTGAGCAGCAGGACGCCCTGCTCGGCCCAGGGCATCAGATAGCCGTTGTCCGGGACCGGGTGACCGAGCTCCTCCTTCATCTCCTTGTAGATGTTCCGCAGCGAGGGCGGCGTCCGGACACCGGGGCGGACCGAGAAGCAGAGACCGTGGCCCTGGCCCTCGCCGTGGTACGGATCCTGGCCGAGGACCAGCACCTTCACCCGGTCGTACGGCGTGGCGTCCAGCGCTGCGAACACCTCGTCGCGCGGCGGGTAGACCGGCCCCTTGGCCCGCTCCGCCTCGACGAACGCGGTGAGCTCCTTGAAGTAGGGCTTCTCCAGCTCATCGCCGAGGACGCCGCGCCAGGACTCGGGCAGCATGTCGGTACCGGTCACGTCAACAACCTCCGGGGTGCGATCCGTTCTTCAGCACAGAACCTACCGGCGACCACTGACAACGGCCCCGGACAGCTGTCCGGGGCCGCGCGGTGGGCGGGCGCAGCCGTGGTCGGCAAGGCGCAGCCACGGTCGGCAGGCGCAGCGGGTGGGACCGCTGCTCAGCCGACCCGGCCGTCCGGGACGGCGGCTCAGCCGACCCCGGCGTTGAGGAAGATCCCGCCGTCGATCACCAGGGTCTGCCCGGTGACCCAGCCCGACTGGTCGGAGGTGAGGAACGCGGCGGCGCCCCCGATGTCCGCGGGCACCCCGAGCCTGCCCAGCGGGTAGGCGGCCGCGGCCTCCTCCTCGCGGCCCTCGTACAGCGCCTCGGCGAACTTGGTCTTCACGACGGCGGGCGCGAGGGCGTTGACCCGTACCGCCGGGGCGAACTCGTGCGCGAGCTGGAGCGTGAGGTTGACCATCGCGGCCTTGCTCATGCCGTAAGCGCCGATGAAGGGCGAAGCGGAGACCCCGGCGACGGACGCGATGTTCACGATCGCGCCGCCGTTCTCCTTCTGCCACGCCTTCCAGGTCTGCTGGGCGAAGCCGAGCGCCGAGATGACGTTGGTCTCGTAGACCTTGCGCGCCACGTTCAGGTCCATCTCGGCCATCGGGCCGAACACCGGGTTGGTCCCCGCGTTGTTGACCAGGTGGTCGACCCTGCCGAACGTCTCCATGACCCGCTCGACGGCCGCCGCCTGGTGGGCCTCGTCATGGGCCTTGCCTGCGACGCCGATCGCCCGGTCGGCGCCGAGCCTCTCCACGGCCGCCTTGAGCGCGTCCTCGTTGCGTCCGGTGATGCAGACCCGGTCGCCGCGGGCGACGAACGCCTCGGCGATGCCGTATCCGATGCCGCGGCTCGCGCCGGTGATCAGCGCGACCTTCCCGCTGTCCTGTGCAGTCATGTCCGTTGTCCCTTGATTACCTGATCAGTTGAGCGGGCCGCCGGCGACGTACATGACCTGGCCGGACACGAATCCCGCGTCCTCACCGGTGAAGAAGGCGATGGCGTTGGCGATGTCCTCGGGCCTGCCCACGCGCTGCACCGGGATCTGGGTCGCGGCCGCCGCCTGGAAGTCCTCGAAGCCCATGCCGACGCGCGCCGCCGTCTGCGCGGTCATCTCGGTGACGATGAAGCCGGGAGCGACGGCGTTGGCGGTGACGCCGAACTTGCCGAGCTCCTTGGCGAGGGTCTTGGTGAAGCCCTGGAGGCCGGCCTTGACCGCGGAGTAGTTGGCCTGGCCGCGGTTGCCGAGCGCGGAACTCGACGACAGGCTGACGATCCGTCCGAACTTGGCGTCCACCATGTGCTTCTGGACCGCCTTGGACATCAGGAACGCACCCTTGAGGTGGACGTTCATGACCGTGTCCCAGTCGGACTCGCTCATCTTGAAGAGCAGGTTGTCGCGGAGGACGCCCGCGTTGTTGACGAGGATCGTCGGGGCGCCCAGCTCCGCCGCGACCCGGTCCACCGCAGCCTCGACCTGGGCGCTGTCCGAGACGTCACAGCTCACGGCGATGGCCCGGCCGCCCGCGGAGGTGATCTTCTCGACGGTGTCCTTGCAGGCCGCCTCGTCGAGGTCGAGTACGGCGACGGCGCGGCCCTCCGCCGCCAGACGTACGGCGGTGGCCGCGCCAATGCCGCGCGCGGCCCCGGTCACGATGGCAACGCGCTGCTCGGTGGTGGACATACTGGCTCTCCTCGCCCTCGGATCGCGGCCCTCGATCACTGAGCAACCGCTTAGTACCTTCAGCAGACGAGACGCTAGAAGGCCTGGCACCCGGTGTCAACGGCACACGGAATCAGGAGTGAACGTCACACCGGGTGCCACCCTCTCAGCGCACCAGCAGCCGGAGCAGCCGGTCGGCCTCGGCGGCCGGATCGGTGGTCAGCCCGATGTGCACGGGACCGGGCTGCACGACCGTCGAACGGGGTGCGATCAGCCAGCGGAACCGCCGCCCGGCATCCTCGGGGCCCGCCTGGCCCGCCGCCTCGCCGCCGTCGCAGACCCCTACGACGGCACGCAGCGCGGCCCGCACCCCGACGACGTCGGCATCCGGGTCGAGCATCTTGAGCTTCGCCTCGTCCAGATACGTACGGGCGGCGACGAACGACCTGGCCCGGCAGTAGACCAGCACCCCGGCGTTGAACATCTCGCCGCGCTCGACCCGCGGCACCACACGCAGCAGGGCGTACTCGTAGACGTCCCGGCGGCCGGGCCCGCCCCCGGTCATCGGGTGCCGTCCTTCTTCTCGCCCTGCTGCTTCTCGCCCTGCTGCCGCGCGGGAGGAGCCAGCCGCTCGGCGAGCCAGCCCGGGGCGCGGGACGGCCCGGTGGGTGTCTGCGGCCCGATCGTGATCCGGGTGTGCACCGACGCGGCCCGCTCCAGCAGGACCTCCACATACGCGCGGCGCAGCTCGCCGGTGCTGCCGAACCCGGCCTCGTCCGCCAGCCAGGCGTCGGGCACATCGGCGGCGACCTCGGTGAGCAGTTCCTCGGTGACGAGCGGCGCCAGCCCGGCCGCCGCCGCGGCGATGTCCGGGGCGAAGGTCGCCAGGACGTGGTCCGAGGCGTCGTACGGCTTGCTGCCGTAGTTCTTCGCGGACGGCCAGTTGTGGTGCCAGATCATGGTGGCCCCGTGATCGATGAGCCAGAGATCGCCGTGCCAGACGAGCAGGTTGGGGTTGCGCCAGGACCGGTCGACGTTGTTGATCAGCGCGTCGAACCAGACGATCCGCCCGGCCTCCTCGGGCCCCACCTGGTAGGCGAGCGGGTCGAAGCCGAGCGACCCGGGCAGGTAGTCCATCCCGAGGTTCAGCCCGCCGCTCGCCTTCAGCAGCTCCTGCACCTCCTGGTCGGGTTCGGAGAGCCCGATGACGGGATCCAGCTGCATCCGCACCAGCTCGGGCACGCGCAGCCCCAGCCTGCGGCCCAGCTGCCCGCAGATGACCTCGGCGACGAGCGTCTTGCGGCCCTGCCCGGCGCCGGTGAACTTCATGACGTACGTACCGAGATCATCGGCCTCGACGATCCCGGGGAGCGATCCGCCCTCACGCAGCGGCGTGACATAGCGGGTCGCAGTGACCTCTCTCAGCATTTTCCAGGCCACCTGTTTCTTCAGCCTTGCCGTACACGACCAGCTCGGGAAGGGCGGAGCTGCGGGATTCACCCGTCAACGGAGCTGGGGAGAATCCGGGGAGTTCCGACCGGCAAGCCGCTCTCCCTACTCCCCGAGCAGTCCGTCGATGGCGGTGCGCCCCTGGCTTCCGGCCTCCGGCATGAGGTGAGCATAGTAACCGGGGGTGACCGCCGGGCACCCGGCCCGTCAGCGATGAGGACCGGCGTCGAGCCGATTCCGCATCGCCGTCACTGATCCGTGACCGCCATCGTCGCTTCCGCCCGGCACGCCTCGGCGTCCGTCCCCCCGTCGCCGACGGGCCGGCCCGAGGGCGGGCGGCCGGAAACAAGTTGCCGTACGGCAGGCGTGCTGCTCGAATCGCCGCGTGAGCACCTACTTGGAAACGGAGCGGATGACGCTCCGCCGCTTCACCGGGGCAGACATCGACGCCCTGGCAGCCCTGCACGGTCACCCCGACGTCATGCGGCACATCGATGACGGCCGCCCCGTGTCCAGGGACGCCGTCGGACAGCAGCAGTTGCCGCGCATCCTCCGCGAGTACGACGAACTCCCGGCCGGCCAGGGCTGTTTCGCCGCAGCGGAGAAGTCGTCCCGGGCGTTCTTGGGGTGGCTCTCGCTGCGGCCCGCGACCAGCATCGGCCTGAACGGCGGAACAGAGCTGGGCTACCGGATACTGCCGTCCGCCTGGGGCCTGGGCTATGCCACCGAGGGCGCACGGGCGCTGGTGCACCACGCGTTCACCGAGCTGGCGGTGGACCGGATCGTGGCCACCACGATGACGGTCAACACCGCCTCCAGGCGGGTCCTGGAGAAGGCCGGCCTGTCTCTGGTCCGCACCTTCTTCGAGGAGTGGCCGGAGCCGATCGAGGGAGCCGAGCACGGCGACGTGGAGTACGCGGTCACACGCGAGACCTGGACCCGGCGACGGGCCCAGGTCTCCTGACCAGGAACCGCCTCCAGCCGATGGAGCGTCCTCTCTCCTGCGACAGGAGCTTGCCGGAGAGCCACCCGAGGCAGGGAAGGGAAGGCAGCGGTGTGGATTGCGATGGTACTGGTGGGAGGCATCCTCGGCCTCGGGGCCGGCGCCCATGAGGCCATGATCCAGCACCGCCTCCAACGCGAGGGAATCCGCGTCAGGGGCCTGGTGGTCCGCCACCACATGGAATCCGGAAAGGACGGCCCCAGCTACTTCGCGGTGGTCGAATTCGTTGATGTGCAGGGCAGTCGGCACACGTTCCGGTCCAGCTCATCCGGGATCAGGGGCCTTCCCGTGGGCGGTGCGGTCCCGGTGAGCTACCTTCCCGATGCCCCGGCGGGCGCACGAATCGCCCTTACCGGCAGACGGGTCTGGGATGTCGCGTTTCCTCTCGCGATCGGCGCCCTGTTCACAGCCATCGGGATCTGGCTGCTCGCCACCGGCCACTGAGCTTGTTCCTCGGACCGTGCGCTGCCGGATGGTCGGCTTGAGCAGCTTGCAGGAGCACAGGGCACTGCAAGGCACCAAAGGAACACGGTGGTTGGGGCGCCGGGGGCCCAACCAGCCAGCCAGCCAGCCAGCCAGGACATGGTGCCTTCGATGCGCCCCTATGCCACTCAAAGCGTTCAAGTAATCCACTGAAGTCGACCGCTCTGCAGGCGAGTTGACCGCCACCAGAGCTATCCGGCTATCCGGCAGGCCGTGCGCCTCGGATCCGGACGTTAAAGGTACGGGTGCGGGGCGCGGCCCGAAGTGACCGGGCTCAGCTGCGACCTCGTACAGCCGCTGCCACTCGGCCAGGCCCTCCCGGGCGAGGTCGTCGCCCTCCGGCCGGAACCGGCTGCGCCATGACCGCCGGGGCCGCACTTGGCAATCCCCCGGAGGAAGTACCGGAACCCACACGAGTGATCGAACGCAGCATCACGACACCGCGCCCCCGCCCCACCAAGGGTCACCCGGCTCATTCGAAATCGAGTTCTAGATTTCGCCCCCGCGCACCCGTAACGACCACGGGAGAGGCCCAGTTAACCGATCACCTGTCCGCATCGTGCCCGAGGAGGCCCCCATGCATCGCTTGCACCGCCCTGCGCTTGTTCATCCTGCGTTCGAAAACGCCGCCTGCCCAGCGGACATCTCCGCTCGCCCCGCTGACGGCTGCACCGCCTTCCTCAGGAACGGTTCACAACCGGATACGAGGTACCTGGCATGACCGAACCCACCGAAGGCCCCTCGTACAGGGCACTGAACCGGACCGACTCGGGAGGCACCCTTTGAAGCGCTTCTTCAGACCCGTACGAATGGCCGAACCCCAGGTCTCCGGCGCCGAACAGGAACTGTTCGGCGGCCCATTGCGTTACGACATGGGCTGGGCCGAACACGAGCACGCACGGCTCGACTTGACGATGCTCTCGGCCATCCGCGCCATGCCCCGCCTGGTGGGCGGCACCTTGCGCCGCGCCTGGGCCGTGGACCGGCCGGCCCTGCTCACCGTCGGGTTCAGTGAGATCGGGCAGGGCGTCGCGGCAGCCGTCAGCCTACTGGCGGTCAATGCCGTCATGCACGCCCTACTCGGTGGCGGCACGCCCACAGACCGCCTGCACAAGGCGCTGCCCGCGCTGGTCGCCGCAGCTGTCGTCGCGGTCGCCAACGCCGGCCTCGCGGGCTGGTCCACCTCACGCGCCGGCCGGCTGGAGCCACTGGTGGAGCGGGTCGCGACGACCGAGTACCTGGCCGCTGCCGCCGCGGTGGAGCTGGAGGCCATCGAGGACCCCGAGTTCCGGCGGCTGATCGACGTCGCACAGTACGGCGCCGCGTCCGCCCGCCGCATGATCAGTGCCTGCGTCGCCGCCCTGAACGGCACGATCTCCCTGATCGCCACGGCAAGCATCCTGACCGTGCTGCATCCCGCTCTGCTGCCGATGCTGGTTCTGATCGCAGCCCCGCGCGGCTGGGGAGCCATGCGGGTCGCCCAGGAGCGCTATGTGTCCATGATGAACTGGATCGAGCACGTGCGCGCCAGTCGCCTCATCGGCAATCTGCTCACCGAGCGCACCGCGGCCCAGGAAGTGCGGATCCACTCCGTCGGTCCCTTCCTTCTCGACAAGTACCGGGACATGGCCGAGAGCGCCGAGGCCGAGCAGAAGCGCCTCGCCAACGGCAAGGCCCTCACGGAGCTGGTGGCCGCAGCCCTGTCCGGGGTGGCGATGGCCTGCACATACGCGGTGATGTTCTGGCTGGTCACGACCGGGCGTATGAGTCTCGCCGTGGCCGGGACCGCCGTGATCGCGGTCCGCTCCGGCTCTGCGAGCCTGGGCGCGCTGGTCATGAACGTCAACCAGCTCCACGAGGAGTCCCTTTACGTCCAGGACCACGACCGGTTCCTTGACGTAGCGGCGCGCCGGGCCATCCCCGCCGGCGGCGCACCGGTGCCACGCCGGGCAGGCCGGGTCGTCCTCGCCGATGTCACCTACCGCTATCCGGACCGCGACGAACTGGCGCTGGACGGGGTCTCACTCACCCTCCCCATGGGGTCGGTCACAGCGGTTGTGGGTGAGAACGGCTCGGGCAAGAGCACCCTCATGAAGGTCCTGGCGGGGCTGCTGCTGCCGCAGAGCGGCACGGTGCACTGGGGGGAGGCGGAACTCTCCGCCCTGAACCGGTCCGGGGTGTTCGACCGTGTCTCGCTGCTGACGCAGGACTTCCAGCGCTGGCCGGTGACAGCCGCCCTGAATATCCGCATCGGCCGCCCCGGACAGGCGGCGACCGATGACGAACTGCACGCCTCAGCCGACTACGCCGGGGCCTCACCCGTCATCGCGAAACTCACCGACGGCCTGCGGAGCCTGCTGGCCCGGATGTTCCGCGGTGCCACGGAACTCTCCGGCGGCGAGTGGCAGAAGATCGGCCTGGCCCGCACCCACTGGCGCAGCTCCACATCGGATGCGGACAGCGTCCTCATCGTCGATGAACCCACCTCCGCCCTCGATCCCGAGGCAGAGATCGCCGCCTTCGACCGCATCCGGCGGCTCGCCGGGCCGCATCGGGCGGTGGTCCTCGTCACGCACCGCATGTCCGGCGTCCGGCACGCCGACCATATCTACGTACTCGACCGGGGCCGTCTCGCGGAACAGGGACACCACAACGAGCTGATCGCCGCTCAGGGACGTTACGCATCGATGTTCCACGCTCAGGCGGCCCAGTTCGCACCCGGCCCCGGCGTCCCGGGCCCCGCCACTCCCACCGTCGCCGATCCCGTGTGACCGCCGAAGACGAAAGGCCCACCGTGACGCCTCCTCCCATCGCCGGACTTCACGAAGCGAGCGCTCTGCGCGACCGGCTCACCGACCAGCTCCTGACCGCAGGTCACATCCGTACCAGCCGGGTCGAAGATGCCTTCCGCACCGTGCCCCGTCACGCATTCGCCCCGGAAGTCCCCGTCGAGAAGGCATACGCCGATGCCGCCATTCCCACCCGTCACACGCCCGACGGCCGGGCCACCAGCTCCATCAGCGCACCATGGCTCCAGGCCGCCATGCTGGAAGCAGCCCGCGTCCGGCCCGGCCACCATGTCCTGGAGATCGGCTCCGGAGGCTACAACGCCGCGTTGCTCGCCGAACTCGTAGGCCCTGGCGGAAGCGTCACCACCCTCGACATCGACCCGGCCGTCACCGACCGCGCCACCAGCCTCCTGGCCGGTACCGGATACGACCACGTCCATGTGGTCACCGCTGATGCCGAGCACCTTCCCTCCGAAGTCATCCCAGCCGGGGGCTTCGACGGGATCGTGGTCACCGTCGACACCTGGGACCTACCCTGGATCCATGCCCTGGCAGAGGGCGGGCGCCTCGTCGCACCACTGCGTCTGCACCAGTACGTCTGGGCCATCGGCTTCACCGCGCGCGACGGCACCCTCCACAGCGACGAGCCCCTCACGGTCTGCGGATTCGTCCCCATGCAGGGCGCCGGAGCATGGGACTCCCACCAGCGCACCATCCCGGGCACCGGCATCCGCCTCGCGTTCGAGGACGGAGCACCCCTGAGCGTCGACCGGCTCGCCCCGGCCTTCGGCAGTGCGCCCACCACGGTCCGCACCAACGTCACGGTCGGGGGCCGACAGCCCTTCGACCTCCTGCTCCTCTACCTGGCCGGAGCGCTTCCGGGCTTCTGCCGTCTGTCCGTCGCCCCCGAGAGTCACCGCACGTTCGTCAGTCCACCGCCGCCACACTGGCCCGCCGCTGCCCTCGTGCGCGGCGCCTCGCTCGCACGCCTGGTCACCGAGCGGATCGGGGACGGCGAAGACGGCAACGGAAGGTACGAGCTGGTCGTTCTTGGCCACGGTCCGGCCGGCCGCCCGGCCGCCGATGAGATGGCCGGACACGTCCAGCACTGGCAGCGCAACCACCGCGCGGCTCGCTGCCCGCGCATCACCGTACGGCCCCACGACACCACTTTGACGGCCACCGCCCCACACCTGTTCCGCAAGAAGCACACACGGATCACGGTCGACTGGCCAGTTGTCCCCAGCACAGCGGCCCTGCTCACCGACGACCAGGGCCGCTGTCTGCTCCATCTCCGTGACGGGAACAAACGCATCTGGCGCCCTGAGCACTGGGCCCTGCCCGGCGGGGACAACGAGCAGGGTGAGCATTGCGACGAGGCCATCGTCCGGGAGCTGTCCGAGGAGATCGGCCTCACCATCCCCGACCTCACCGGCTTCGTCACCCTGGACACCCACGACGCCGCCGGGGTCTTCAAGAACCGTGTCCGCGTCTACCGCGGCACCCTCAACCGGGCCGCACACGAGATTCAGCTGACCGAGGGCGTCCAACTGCGCTGGACCCGCATCGAGGAGACAGCGGCGATGACCATGGATCCCGGCACCACCGCCGTCCTCCAAGCACTTCAGGACCATCCGCACCCGCCTCCCGGCAACGAAGGCCCGCTCCCGACCGTGCGGGTCCGTAAGGCGAGAGGTCACCGCAACCGGAGCACCGTCGGCGCTCACGTCGTCCTCACCCGTAACGGGTCGGTCCTCCTCGGTAAACGCAACGCGGACAGCGCCTTCGCCCCATCGGCGTGGCCTGCGTGGTCCGGGAAACAGCGGAAGAGACCGGACTCGCCGTCGCCGAAAGCGACCTGTCCCTCGTACACACCCTGGACCTCGTCGATCCCGTCGGCCCGGTCCCTCGCATCCAGCTGTTCTTCACCGCGACCCGGTGGCAGGGCGAGCCCGCCGTGCTGGAACCGGACCGGTGCACCGAATGGCGCTGGTGGCCGCTGAACGCGCTGCCCGACCCGACCGTGGACTACACCCGCACCGCCCTGGCGGCCATCTCCCACGGCACCGCCTACACCGCGATGGGCTGGACCTGACCACAGCACGGCCCTCCACTGGGGCGGCCGGGCGGCGTCGCATTCCGCCGCCCCCTGTGCGCCCCCGTGGAGTCCAACGTTCCTGGGAAGGCCCCCTCATGGTCTAGACACACGACAAAAAGGCACCGGGGATCCCGGGGCCGCCGGAACCGCATCATCGCGTTGGCATGACTTCTCTCTCGGGAGCGCTTACGGGCAGGTGGAGTCGGGCCGAAGGACAATCGGGGTGTACGCCGGCATCACCACGAAGCCGGGCGTCGAAGCCGGCGACACGGTCGTCTTCCATGACCGGGACAGCGGCCGGGAGCTCGACATCCTGGTGAAGCGGATCACCTCCTACGCCTCGTTCGAGGCGCTGTTCACCGTGGAGGACCTCGCCAGCGTCGCCCCGGACGCACCAGGCGGGGAACTGCTGTCCGCCCTTTGGGCCCACTGTCCTCCGCCCAAGAAGCCCCCCGGCCCCCTCGGCTTCGAGTTCGACCACCGCCCCGCTTTGCCCGGCCGCCGTCCCGCACCACACGGTGTACGGCTGCCTGCGCATACGGGACGAGCACGACCGGCCGGTGCAACGCTGGGTCTACAGATCGCGGCTCTGGCAGTTCCCGGGCAGCAACCTCGACTCGCAGGGGAAAGACCCACTGCAGGCCGCCCGCCGCGAAGCCGTGGAGAAGACTGGCCTCGAACTCGGCCTGGGTACGCCCCGGCTGCTTCTCACCCGCTTCCTGCATGCGGGCCCCCAGACGCCTCTGAAGAGGATGGGGCTCGTCTTCGACGGAGGCCAGCTCAGCGCGAACCAGCTGCGCCGGATCCGCCTTGAGCATGCTTAACACGACATATGCGCCATCCACTCCCGCCCCGAATGGTAGGAGCTGACTGCGCCCGGGGCCTTCACCCGTCTCGACGCCGTCGAACGGGCCAGGCTCGGCGAGGACCCCGCGTATCTCATCCAGTCGCCGTCGATGGCCCATCACCCCGTGCCCGGTGAGGCCGCGCGGTTGCCGTATCAATCGGCCACCACGTCATGGAGACCGAAATGAATTCGCCAGCTCAACGCACCCAAACAAGGCCCAAAACAGCCAAGGATGAGCCAGGATGACTACGCCCGCCGAGCGAGCACCCCTCGTCTGAAGTACGAGGTCTGCGGTGAAGTTCGCCAGAGGAAGAACACGCGCCAGAGAGAATCTGCCGCCGTTACGTCGCGTCGATGCGGAGGTCTGAGCCATGGCGGGACCGTCGAAGCCGCGGCCGCTCCCACGCACGGTTCAGCACCACCACCGGGATCGTCGCCAGCGGTCCGACGGACCACTGTGCACCCACTGCCGACGCCAGGACCGGAATGCCGAACACCTCTGCTGGGACTACGGGCTGAAGGGCCGGTTGGGCATGTATCGATCAAGTCCTGGCCAACACCCGCCGTCTGCCTCCCCTGCAACAGCCCAGGGTCGCCTTCCTGTACCACGACTACCACGACGGCGACCCCGTTCGTGCCGAGTGCGACAGGGCCCGCCCCCTACCGTTGTCGCATCAGCCCTGGCTTCCCACGACTTGACTGCGACGCACGCTGCCGCGCGCCTGACCGTCCAGAGTCAGCTGTCGTACTCTCCACTACCCCGGTCACTGGGGCCGTACCCTTCGCGCACGAACAGCTCGCCTGCGACATCACCGTCCACGCCACTGCAATCGACCCTGGCTTCCGGCTCGGTTCACCCGCGCTACGGCAACTGCCCCCTGATGCAACTCGCCCAACACCCCAAACGCCATGGGCAACCCCTCACCAAGGGACAACGGCCCACCTTCTGGGTCGCCTTCGCGTAGCCCGACAGTTCCTCGTCCCTCGCCACAGCAACGGCAACGGCAACCGTTCTCATCGACTGCATGAGGCCCGCTGCGAGCGGTGGGTCGCCCAGCACTGCCCCTGGCAGGCAGAACTCCAAAACTTCCTGGCCTGGTCGGCCGACGCCCACCTGCCCGAACACGTATCGCCGTCGCCGCAGCCCAGTGCACGAAAGACCGCTCGGCCATGAGCGACACCGAACGTGTTTAAACGGCCCTCCAAAGGCAGACCGGCGGCCGCACCCCACCGACCGTCTTCGCCCGCGCCACCTATCCCCGGATTGCCCAGCGCCGCGCTGACTGCCGCTTGTCTGGGGCGACTCACCACCCGTCTCCCCGGGCACCGCAACGTGATCGTGATATCGCCCTGCGCAACCGTGACGTGACTCACGACCGAGTTGACCGGTAGGGCCGTCATGCCCTTTCTGATCCGGTTGCTTGCCGATCAGGCCACCACGTAGGCATGCCATGCCCCAACAACACCCCAAGGAAGGTTCAACCTTGTCCACCGGAAGTCAGAGAAAACGAAGATTCCGCTTCACGGCGCTGTCAGTGGCGCTGCTCACCGTGACGCCGCTGGCGATCGCAGGCCCGTCTCACGCGGCGTCCGCGACCGGCGGGGCGGGCAGCACCGGAGTGTTATCCACACGCCAGGCAGAGCTGTCGAAGAACGAGGTCGAGAAGGCGGGACGGGAGTGGGCCGCGAAGCACTCCAAGGCTGGCATTCCCTGGGCGTTAGCCCAGGCGAAGAAGACCGGGAAGAAGCTCCTGGTCCCGAATGAGACCACACCGACCAACCTCACCTACGCCAACCCCAACGGCTCGCTCACCTCCGAAATGACCGCAGGCCCCGAGCGCATCGAGAAGGACCGCAAGTGGGTCGCGGTCGACGCCACGTTACACAGGACGGCGGACGGCACCGTCAAGGCCAAGGCGCACCCCAATAACCTGGCACTGACCAGGGGCGGCGGCACCCGGCCCGCCTCGATCAAGGCCGCCGAGGATGCCGCACCCCGTGACCTCGCCACCCTCCGCGGCTCGGACGGCGAGCAGGTCACGCTCCGGTGGAAGGGCGGTCTGCCCTCCCCCGAAGTGAACGGCACGACCGCCACCTACAAGGATGCGGTGCCAGGTGCGGATGTGATCGTCGAGGCCACCCGTACCGGCTTCGAGCAGTACACCCGGCTCAACAAGCGCCCCGCGGACGGCTACAGCTACACCCTGCCGCTCCAGGCCGAAGGCCTCACGGCCAAGGCGAACGCCGACGGCACGGTGACACTCACCGATACCAAGACCGGCGCGAAGAAGGCCACGATGCCGGCGCCGATGATGTGGGACGCGGACGTCGACAAGGTCTCCGGCAAGCACGAGAACCGGCACCGGGTCGGCATGAAGGTAGTCGATCACGGGGCAGGGAACATCGATCTCGTCGTCACCCCCGACGCCAGGTGGCTGGACGCCCCAGCCACGCACTACCCGGTGACCATCGACCCGTCAACCTCCGTGCTGGGCAACACCTTCGACACCTACGTGCAGCGTGGCGAGACCACCGACCTGGGCTCACAGACCGAGCTGGACTGGGGCAACCCCGGCACCACCAACGCCGACGGCACCACCCGTGTCGCCCGGTCGCTGATGACGTGGAACACCGAGCCATTCTCCGACGCGCTCATATCGTCGGCGAAGGTCGAGTTCTACAACACCCACTCCGGCAACACCGACTGCACAGCGCATGGCTGGGACGTGTGGAACACCACGGCCGGCTCCTCCGCCTCGCGGTGGACAAAGCAGCCGGACTGGCTGCAGAAGGTCGCCACGTCCACCGAGACCAAGGGCAACGCTCAGGGCTGCTCCGACACCTCCGACGGCTGGATCAAGGCGGATGTGAAGACCCTCGTCCAGACGTGGGCGAGCGCGAAGCAGACACGCGGCTACATGGGAATCAGAGCCGCCGAGGACCAGGCGAAGGCTTGGAAGATCGTCAACTCCCGGAACGCGACCATCAACCAGCCGAAGCTGACGGTCAATTACAACTACCGACCCGGGGACGGTACCGCCCAGCAGGCAGGCCCGCCGTTCAAGTCGTACAGCGGCGTATGGGGCGTCAACACCCTCACCCCGACGCTGCGCGACAAGTTCGCCGACGCCGACGGCGACAAGGTCAACGGCACCTTCCAGGTGTACGACGCCGAAACCAACAAGCCCATCAACACGCCGGCCGGTGAAGGAGTCCTGGTCTCCGACTTCGTCGCCCCCGGCACCTGGGCGACGGTGAAGGTGCCCGCGGGTCAGTTGCTGGATGGCAAGACCTACAAGTTCCGCACCAACTCCTTCGACGGCACCCACTACAACCTCAACTGGTCCCCATGGCGTGAATTCGTCGTCGAAACCGCCGCTGCCGGCCAGCCCACGTCGCTCAAGCCCGGCGACACCTATACGATCACCAATCGCGCGCTGGTTGCCGACCCGGACAAAGTTCAGGTGACGTTCAAGCGCGACGGCAACCTGGAAGCACTGGGGATCAAGCCGAACGGCCAGGCGACGACCGCCAAGAGTATGCAGCCGAAGGCCGCCTGGGAGCGCACATACACCACACCCAGTACGAAGTTCATCCGAGGCCGTAACCCGGCGGACCCCTACCAGTACATCAGCAGCGTCGCCGAGTGCCACGACTCAAGCGACTCGGACAACGACTCCGGCTGGATCAAAAACCGCTTCTCGTACTGCCAGGAGACCCTGACATTCCAGCCGGCCATCAAGTGCGGTCTGTGGCCGCCCGGTTGTTACGTCCAGGGCCTGTTCATGTCGCGCAACACGCTGATCGGCCAGGGCAAGGTGGGCGGCCTGGACGGAAGCGCGTTCACCCGGTACGCCGACTTCGACCTGAACGTCAACGTGTGGACGGCCGAAGGTGACTTCAACAAGCCCGGCGCGTCCATGAAGGCCACCCTGGAGTGCGAAGGGTCCTGGCAGGGCGGGGGCGGCAACGACGAAGAAGCCTGCGACAACGGAATCCATGACGGGCGCACCGATACCGCCGCCGGATGGGACGCCGACGGGGACACCAAGTTCGACCTGTGGTCGAGTACGCCGAAGCTGCCGGACGAGGCCGACGATGAGCAGATTGCCACGGGCCTGTTCAAGCCGGTCTTCAAGTTTACGATCCCCGGCTACGGCCAAGTCCTGCCGACCGAGGGCGAGCAGGGCGAAATCCGCTTCGACAGCGCCGTGTACAACCGGCGCGCCCCCCTCGGTTCGGTCTTCCCCGACGCCACACCCGCGTTCCGCTACGACAAGAGCGACACCAGCAACGCGGGCAACGGCACACAGGAGCCGTACCTGGGCGTGGCCGCAGTCGCCAACCACATCGACGAGGCCCGCAAGGATCCAGACAGCACATACCCGAAGAAGGACGGCAAGAAGCTGCCCGGCGGGTCGGCGCTCGACCCGCTGCACCGTATCGCCGGGGTCCCCGGATCCAGCGCACGGGAGCGCATCGACGCCAACCGTGCTGTGGTCAGATCTCTCTGCAAGAGCGACGCCGTACCTGGCGGCCCCGCGGACGGGCTCGACTGCGACGAGTACCCCTTCGCCTCCACCACCGAAGGCGCCGCGCGGTACAAGTACGAAGGCGACCAGTACCAGGGCGACGTCTCGCTACGCTTCATCGACTCGGTGGAGAACCAGGAGGCTGGCGGCCGGCTCGGCGCCTGGTACGAGAACGACCGCATCCTGAATTGGGACTCGTTCATCGTCACCATCGGTGACTGACTGAGATCCGTGAAGGCGTTCTAGCCGGACTGCGGGCTGCCCTCAGGGGCGGCCCGCAGTGTCACGTCTGACTAATGCGCCAGATCTGCACGAGGCAGTACTGGTCCTCACCGTCGAGTTCTTCTTCACGTCCGAGGGGTGTCTCCACCGGGCCTGGGGACGGGATGAGCGGTGAGGTGAACGGGCCGTTCTCACGGTTGAACACCCAGTGCCAGCGCATTCCGTACCTCCCGGGTGAGGGCAGGATCAGGGGGATCGGGTCCATCCCGTCGGTGATGACCTCAATCCCGAGCTCGCCCGTGGGAAGTTCAACCTCTACCTCGGCCTGGCCGGACCACGGACCCGGCCCTGGCGCGGGCTCGGTGGACCAACTCTCCAACCGCACAGGGGCCCGGATGACCTCGGACGGGACCTGCAGATAGACCATGCCGGGAGCAGAGAGCAACCACTCCGAGAAGTCCACGTTCGGGGTATACGTGTCCACACTGGTGTCGACCAGCCCAAACCGGCGATAATTCGGATGGACCGTGGTCTCGAACACATCCAAGAGCCTGCCCAACTGCCCACCCCTTCAGCGCTGATACGGATGAGGGCAACGTAACACCCTCAGGAATCAGCACAGTTACCCACCTTCCTTGTCCTGGGCGGGCCTGATCGGAAACTGGCACCCCTACGAACGGAATACGCTCTGAGGGTCTCGCAGCACCATGGAGCTCCCTGACCGGCGACCTCGGGCCCCAGCCAATGCCAACTGCCCCCCCCTTCTGCATCAACTAAAGATCCGCTCCCACCCTGACCACCAGAGGCGGAGCGCGAAGGGGAGGCCCTGCGGTGCAGGGCCTCCCCTTCCGGACGTCGGCGGTCAGCCGTTTGCGAGGGCCTTCACTCGGCTGAGGTTTCCGTTGAACCGGTTGTGGTCACCGACCGTCGCGCCCTTGGAGGTGTACTGCCAGATGGTCTGGTGCTTCCAGCCCGCGGGCAGGGCTCCGGCGGACGAACCGTAGTGCGGTACCCAGAGCGGATTGGTGCCGGCGAAACCGGAGTTGTTCCCTGTGCAGGACTTCCACCAGTTGGTGGAGGTGTACAGGACGACGTCCCGGCTGGTCTTCGCCTTGTAGGTCCTGGCGAAGTCCCTGATCCAGTTGACCATGCTCTGGTGGCTCAGTCCGTAGCAGGAGGCGCCGTAAGGGTTGTACTCCAGGTCCAGTGCGCCGGGCAGCGTCTTGCCGTCCTTGGACCAGCCGCCGCCGTGCGCGAGGAAGTAGCGGGCCTGGGTGGCGCCGGTCGAGGTGTTGGGGGTGGCGAAGTGGTAGGCGCCGCGGATGATGCCGGCTCTGTACGATCCGTTGTACTGCTGGGCGAAGGACGGGTTCCGGTAACTGGTGGACTCCGTCCCCTTGATGTAGGCGAACTTCACGCCCGACCTCCACAGCCGGGACCAGTCGACGCTGCCCTGATGGCTGCTGACGTCGACCCCCTCCGTCCCCCAGGACTTGGTGAGTGCGACGCCGCCCCTGCTGGTGTCCTCATGCCTGAGGATCTGGGAGCCGGCGAAGTCGTCTCCGGGATGAGAGGGCTCTGGGGCGCCGACTGCGGCGCCCGCGGTACTGGAGAACATGAGGGCAAGGGCGGGGGCACCCACGGCCAGAGCGGCCAGGACAGTCGACTTCCGGCGAGGTGCGCAGGCGGGAACAGACATGAGACGCCTCCAAGGGTCAAGCCCAGCCTGCGCGGATTCCGGGGTGACTCCTTGAGGCGCGCGGAGAGCGCGGCTCACGTCACCCGATACGCCGTACGGTGGACGGCGGGGGCCGGGTGGCGTTCGGAATTCAGTACGACAATCGAACAGTCGACCTCGATCCGCGGGCCCGGCTCCCTGGGCTCTGACGGAACGCGTCGAGGCCGGGCCCCCTCGTCTGCGGGGGCCCGGCCTCTCCCGTAACCGGTAGACCGACGTCAGCGGACTTGCGGCTGAGCGCCCGGCCCGGCCCGGCTCAGCGGGTGCCGGTGACCCGGTACTCCTTCAGTGCGGCGCAGTTGGAGTGCTCGACCGAGACATAGACATTGCTGATACTGCCGCCCCAGCTCACGCAGTGGCCCTTGCCGTAGACGTAGGCCGGCCCGGCGTAGGACGTATAGGTGCCGTCGTCCCCGGCCGAGGCATCCGTGTCGGGGACATAGATGTACGTGGACACATACGTGGCCTTGCCCGGACTGTTGCGGATGGTCGCGACGCAGTTCTTGCCGTTCGAGGAGTTGTACGTGAGGTAGACGGTGCCGAGCGAGCCGACGGGCGCCGAGTTCACGGTCTTGTACGAGCTGCCGCAGACGCCCTGCGGTGTGACGTTGGGTGCTGCCGAGGCGGTGGTGCCGAGCGCGGTCGTCGTGCCCACCACGAGTGCGGTCAGTGCCCCGGCGGCCACGATATTGCGTGCGATCCTCATATTTCCCCCTTGCCTCCCCGAGAGCGGTTTGCTCCCACTTGATGGGACCCGCGAACTGCGCCGATAGTTGTACCGGGTGCGGGCCCGGTCCCGCAGAGGCTCTCCGGCCCGCCGGGGCCGGTTCTCAGGCCGCGCCTTCTCCCGGAGTGCCGAGGGCGAACACGAGCCGGGCGGTGGCGCAGACCGGTGCCGAGATGAGCAGGGCCCAGTCGGCCCCTGCGCCAAGGGCGGCGCCCATGACGGCCATCCGAAGGTCGCGCCGACCTGGCGTGCGGCATTGAGCACGCCGCCCACCGCTCCGGCGGTTCCCGGCAGGGCGGAACTGACGGTGGCGCCCACCAGTGCGCCTCCGGCGATGGGTCCGGCGGCGACGGCCGCTCCGCTGACCGCGGCCCAGGTGGCGACCGCGCGGGCGCGCTCGCCGGGCTCCGGACAGAGCTGGGCGATCATCGCCATGGAGGCGGGTACACATACCGTGGCGGCCACTGCGAGGGATCCCGCGCCGCGCGACCAGGACCCACAGCTGAGGTGCGCACGCACTGAGCAGGGAGACCAGGGTGAACAGCGCGACGCCGGTCCTGAAGAGCCGCTCGGCGCCGAACCGGTCGGCCGCCGCACCCGCGGAAAGCAGCAGCGCGGCGAAGGTCACGGTGTATCCGGTGGTCGCCCACGCAGACCGGCGAGCGAGGTGTGCAGCGATGACGCCAGGTCGGGTTCGGCGACCGACAGTACGGTCATGTCGAGCAGCACCATGAAGCAGCCCAGCGAGATGCCTGCCGGCGCGCGGGCGCGCACCCGGCCCGTGGGTACCCCGCTCTCCGCGGCCCTGGAGCGGCTGCGGAAATGGGCGCGGTCCCTGCTGGACCAGGCCGAGCGGGCGGTCCGTGATGTCAGGGACGAGCGCCAGGTGCTGCGGCTCGGCGCTCTGGAAACCCTGGCCGGCGCCCATGTGCCCCAGGTCCTCGCCCGGTTCGCCGCACGCCGGCGCCCCTGAACTCCCCGTATACACAACGGCGTTACGCATCTCCGCGGGTCAGGCCACCATGCTGCGCGGACTCTGCGGTCTTCACGACAAGCACACCGTTCGCCGTCTTGGCAGGCACTGGTCCAGGCCATAACGTACGTGACGTATTGCGCTCGGTCATGGCTCTTTTCGAGCAGAATTCGACATTGCGAGTGCGCGGATCGGCGTGGTTCCCGCAGCCGCTTCCCAGGGTCGCGCGGTCGCCCACCGCTGCACTCCGGACGGAGACACCATGCCCACGAAATCCCGGATCGCCGCGCTGGCAGCCGTGGCGTCACTCGGCGCGGCCGCCCTGGCCGCGCCCGCCTCCGCACACACCCCGCAGTCGACGGTCCTCACCCCGTACGGACGCGTACCCCAGCCCGATGTCGTACAGGTCGACAGCCACCAGACCCTGAAGGTCGTCAACGGCCAGGTGGAGAAGGTGGATCTGCGCAGCCACGCGGTCCTCGCCCACCTCGGCGCGGCGGCCTCCGGTCCGGCATCGGCCGACCCGTACCGCCATGCGGCGAGCCTGCGCGCCCAGGCGGGTGTCGCGGCCGGCCCGAGCAGCTCCGATCTCGGCGGCAACTGCCCGGCCGACTGGGGCCCGACCGACATCCAGTCCTTCCGAACGACGTGGACGGTCCCGCCGAAGCCCTCGGACTCGACGAGCACGACCACGTACTTCATCTGGAACGGGCTGGACGGCGGCGCGTTGCAGCCCGTTCTCCAGTGGGGCAACGGTACAGCGGCCTACCAGATCGCGAACTGGTACTACGTCGGAGGCAAGTACGCCCACGGCACCTATCTGAGCGTGTCTCCCGGCACCTCGCTGACCGGAAAGATCGACTACGTCTCCGCGAGCAACGGCACGTACACCTATAAGGAGTCGTTCGCCGGGTACCCCTCGGCCGATGTCACGGTGGAGCGGACCAGCGCTGCCAACGGCGTCATCGAGTGCTTCGAGCCCTACACCGACGGGGACGCCTCGAAGAACCCGAACGCGGCCGATGTGGCGATGAGGAACATCAGCCTGACGGACCAGCCGGGACACACCGCCCCGTCCACCCTCGCCTGGACCGGCAACAGTTCGGCAGCCGGCACCAAGGTCATCAGCGACAGCAGCTCCAACGGCGAGGTGGACCTCTACTTCAACGGCGTCTAGGGGCTGCGGCTCTTCGGACGGCTTGCCCGTCGGCTCTTGGGACGGCTTGCCCATCTGCTGGGGCGCCGGGCCCGCCTCCGCAGGCCGTCGGAGTTACGCCCGGTGGCCCGCCGGCCCTCAGGGAGCGGTGAGTTCGATGAGGTGCCGGGCGGTGCCGGCGGGGTCGGCCAGCTGATGGAGGTGCTCACCGGGCAGGTGCGCGGTCCGCCAGCCGCGTTCCCGGGCGTCGGTGGCCGTCTCGTCGTAGGGGGGACCGAACAGCAGATAGGAACAGGGGTGGTCGTCCCACCCGTCGGGGACCGGGACACGCTGCTCGTAGTAGGTGAGCGGCAGCCTGGGCTGCTCGGCGACGACCTTCTGCCGTACGGCCGGATCGGAGAACATGGGCGCGATGTCCGCCTCGTCCCACCAGTCGGTCCAGCGCGGCAGTATGCCGTCCACCGCCATGGGCCGGAGGAGTTCAAGGAGTTCGGGCGGGGCCGCGGGGGTCGGTCCGGTACGGGCCGGCAGTGCGGCGTCGACGAAGACGGAGCGGGTCACCCGCTGGTCCAGCCCCGAGGCGACGCACGGGTGGAACAGCCCGGCGTTGCTGTGTGTCACCAGCGTGAGGGGCTGGTCGGCCGGGACGTCCGCCAGACCGTCCCGGACGGCTTCGACGATCCGGGGCCAGAACGGTGGCCCGCCGGCGCCCACGTGCAGCAAGGACGGCACGCGCACCTGGTGCCCCCCGGCGGTCAGCCGTTCGGCCACCGGGTGCCAGGTGGAAGGGCCCACCGAAGGACTGTGTACGAGAACGAACATCGGCCGCATGGTTTGCATGGGTACATCCTGCCGCGCCAGGGCGGCCGTGTGCATCCATGCCGGTCCGGGCCGGGTCAGCGGGCGAGGCGCGGGAAGAGGACCTCGGCGCTCCCGCGGTTGATGCCATCGGCCTGGCCGGGGGTGAAGTGCTGGTATGTCTCCAGGAAGTGGTTGTAGTAACTGCCCGCCTCCTGCGGGGCGAAAGGCCAGTCGCTGCCGTAGAGAACGTGGCCCGGCTCGGCGAATTCAAGCAGGGCGGGGAGCGCGCTGGGGCTGGCGGAGAGCGCGGTGTCGAAGTAGAACCGCTTCAGATCGCGCAGGATGTCGTCGGCGCCGCGCTCGGGGTCCACGACGGTGGAGATCAGGCCGGAGAAGCGGTACGCGGCGTAGGGGAGGAAGCCGCCGCCGTGGGAGAGGATCACCCGCACGTTCGGGTAGCGGCTCATGACGCCGCTCAGTACCAGGCCGAGGGCGCTGCGCGTGGTGTCGAAGACATAGTCGGCGAGCGGGGCCGGGGTGCCCGGGAGCAGGTGCATCGGGGGCTGGGCGGGGTGGACGAAGACGTTCGCGGCGCGGCGGTCCAGCTCTGCCCAGAGCGGCTCGAAGTCCGGGTCGTTGAGGTAGCGGCCACGAGCGTTGGACATCAACACGACCCCGTCGGCGTGCAGATCGTCCAGCGCGTGGACGGCCTCCGCCACTGCGGCGTCCGTGTCGGGCAGCGGGATCGCGGCGAAGTGGCCGAAGCGGTCCGGGCTGTCCTTGACGATCTCGGCGCTGTACTCGTTCGCGGCACGGGCGAGATCCCGGGCCTGCGCGTCGTCGCCGAGGTGGACGCCGGGGGCCGTGACGGACAGGACGCCGGTGGCGATGGACTGCTGGTCCATCATCGCGACGGCACTCTCCGGGCTCCAGTCCGGGATCGCCCAGCCGCCGGAGTCGAGACCCTGTGCGGCGAGCGTCCGGGCCCAGACGGGCGGAACGATGTGCTGGTGGACATCGATACGTGCGGGGAAGGGCACGATACTCAGCCTCCTCATTATTAGCTTGCTAACGAATCACATTTAGTAAGCTAACAACCATGCGACAGACAGGCAAACCCCCGGTCGGCAACGCCCCCGGCCGGCCCGCCGAGCCCGGTGTCGAGGACCTGGCCCGTGCAGCCGACCGGCTCTTCTACGCCATGCGGCGCTCGCGGGCCGCCACGGCCGGACAGTCCGCCGCCGGACTCTCCATGTCGCAGCTGGCGCTGCTCGCCCCGCTGAGCGAGGACGCCGATGGCGAGGGCCTGCCGGTCGGCCGTCTGGCCGCACGCGCGGAGGTGAGCGTCCCCACGGCCACCCGGATGCTCCAGCAGCTGGAGGCCAGGAGCATGGTCACCCGCCGCCGCTCACCGCACGACGAGCGCCAGGTACTGATCCGCCTCACCGACGAGGGCGCCGGGCACCTCGCCGCCATGCAGGCCGAGCTGCGCGCCCGGCAGTATGCGGCCCTGTCGCGGTTCACCCCGCAGGAGCGTCACGTACTCGCCGCACAGCTGCACCGGCTCGCAGGCATCATCGGGGAGACGGTGCCACGGGCACCGGATTCCGGGCACGACGAAGGGTGAGGTATCCGCACTCGCCCGCACGCCCCCCTCACCCGCGCACCCCTCACCCGCGCGCCTTCCTGCCCGGCCGCGGGGAGGGAGAGCCGTCACACGGCGGCTGACCAGCCCCGGACCGCCGGCAGTACCTTCCGGGCGACGCGCAGCAGCACCTCGTCGTCCGGGGGCCAGCCGTCCGTACGCCACACGGCGATCTCGATGGAGCCGCCGCTGTCCTTGGCGTCCTGGGCCACGCTCAGGACGCGGGCGGGGGATCCGGGGAGGTTCTCGGTGTCGCTCCCGTCCAGGCGGAACCTGAAGCTGATGGTCGTCTGCGAGTAGAGGACCGCCGGGCGGCCCAGAAACCTCCGCTGGTGCGCGTCGCTGCCCAGAAGGCCGACGGAGTCGGCCACCGGAAGGTGGTCGTAGGCCACCGTCAGGTTCACGGTGTACGTGTCGAACTCGACCTGGGCGGACGGAGTGGCGGTCACCTTGCCGTCGGCACCCTTGTCGGAGCTGTCACTGCCGTAGGCGTTCTTCGGGATCTCCTCCCGGGTGCCCAGGAGTCCGGCGAGATCGGGACGGTTCAGCGCCTCGCACAGCTGCGCGCCGGAGGCATGCCAGCCGGACTCCTCTCCCGGCTTCGCGTCCCCGCAGGTGGCAGGTTTCGGTCCGGTGTCGGCGTCGGCGGACGAGGAGAGGGACGAGGCCCATGACACCCAGAACCAGACGCTGAGACCCCCTACCAGCAGCAGCGCCGCTATGGCCTGCTTCCACGCGTTCGCTCTCTCCCCGGGCGCTCCGGGCGCGTCGATATGGCCGTCCATGTCCCCCACTTGTGATGATCCCCCGATACGTGCGTGGAGACCATAGCCCGTGATCAAATAAGCGAACAAGGGGAGTTGGCCGCGGTGAACGCCTGGTCAGCGCCGCGCGAGCGCAGCCGTGGCGCGGCGCGGCGACCCGGTCGGTCCGCTGACGACGCCCATGTCACGCCCCGTCAGGTCTCACCACTGCGTCACCATCTCCACCGTGATCGCCTCCATGGCCTCGGCCGCCCGCTTGTTGACCTCGGCCGAAGTGGCTCCGCGGAGCATGATCTGCCCGATGCGCCCCATGTTGTCGCAGGGGCCGCCCACTTCGTCCCCCGGCATCTTCGACACCGCGGTCGCGACCACATGGTCACCGCAGGGCAGTGCGCTGATCCACCGGAGAACTCCGGCCTCGGGCGCGGTGATGAACCGGATGGCGGCGGCCGTACGGTGGCGAACCGCGACGTCCGGCCGCAGGCCGAGCGCCGTCTGCAGCAAGGCGCGTGCCTCGTCGATGCCCAGTGCCTCCTTCACCAGCCGCATGATGTGATCGCCCGGTGGCCGCGCGCCCACCTCGATGACCCTGGGGGCGCCCGCGGTGCCGAGCTTCACCTCGGTGTGCGCGACGCCGTTACGCAGCCCGAGTGCCCTGATCGCGGCGGTGGCCGCCGCGTACAGCGCGGCTCCGGCGGCGGGGGTGGTATCCGCGGGCACGGTGTGGCCCAGTTCGGCGCGGCTCACGCCCCCGGTGGTGAACTTCTCGGTGGCCGTCAGATGGTGGATCTCACCGTCGGAGATCACGGACTCGATGCTGAACTCGTCGCCGTCCACGTGTTCCTGAGCCAGCAGCGTGGTGTCGATGGCCAGCCCGTGCGAGGTCTTGTGGGTCTGCGACTGCGCCCGCCGCGCGGCCTCGGGGAGTTCCGCGGGCGCGTGGACGACCGAGACTCCGATGGACGCCGCGTTCTCCGCCGGTTTGACGACGAGCGGGAACCCCAGCCCGCTCTCCGCCACGCGGCGCGCCAGCTCTCCGGGGTCCTGGGCGACCACGGTGCGCGGGGCGGGGACCCCGTGAGCATCGAACGCCTCGGCCATGAGCCGTTTGTTGCGGCAGGCGTCGGCCTGCTCCGGCCGGTGGCCGGGGAGCCCCAGCCGGTCGGCGAGGCGGGTGGCCAGCGGGGTGAGGAACTCCCAGCAGGCCACGACTCCGTCGATCCCCGCCTCCCGGCAGAAGCGGGCCAGGTCGTCGAGTGCGGTCTCCTGATCCGAGAAGTCGGTGAAGACCGTGCCGCTGATCCTCGACCTCAGCTCGGGCCGGTAGGAGCGGAACACGTCCTCGTGGGTGGCCACATGGGCTTCCACACCGAGCTCCGCCGCGGCGGCCAGGATGTCCTCGCCCGCGGATACGTCGGCCTCTATCAGCAGCACCTTCGGCATGGCAGGGGTCCCCTTCGATGACGTCATGAGGTCGGTGGAGCCTGCGCCGTTCTGCGGCGCAGGACCGGAGCCAGGGCCAGCTGGCCGGCCGCCGCGACGAGACACAGACACGCGGCGGTCAGCCAGAGCGTCGTGGAGCCGACGAGCAGCAGCCGGGTGCCGACGACCGGGGCCAGCAGAAAGCCGGTCCCCCAGGCCATGCCGATCAACCCGTTGTAGCGGCCCCGCAGTCGGGGCGGTGCCAGGTCGGCGACGACAGTCGATGTCATGGCGAAGACGAGGATCTCCCCCAGCGTCCATACGGCGATGGCGAGGCCGTACGCCAGGGTCGTGGAGGCGAACGCCATCACGGTCGTACCGGCTGCGGCGACGCCGAAGCCGGTAGCGAGCACCCGGCTCTTGTCGAAGGCTCCGAGCCGGTGGCCGATCAGCGGCTGCGCGGCGATGACCACCACCCCGTTGACCGCCATGACCGTGCCGTACGCGGTACTGGACAGGCCCTCGCCCCGCATCGCCAGGGGCAGCGTGGCGAAGGCCTGCTGGAAGACGGTCGCGTAGACCACGATGATGCCCGCGAACGCCAGCATCGCGCGGTCGCGCACCGGGGTGAGGAAACCGCCGGGGCTGTGTTCCCCGGGGGGCGGCCGGGTCTCGGGGACCGCGAGCCACACCAGCGCCGCGAAGACCGAGCAGGCGCCCGCGTCCAGCCAGAAGATCAGCTGGTAACCGTGGGCCGCGAGGTAACCGCCCAGCGCCATCGCCAGGGAGAACCCGAGATTGACCGACCACAGCAGCAGGCCGAAGGCACGGGTCCGGTCGGCGAGGGGGACGGTGTCGGCCACCAGGGCCTGGGCAGCGGGCCGGAAGAAGTCGATGGTGATACCGAGTACGAAGCAGGCCGGGACGAGCACCCGGAGGTCATGGGCGTGTCCGAGCGTCAGGAGGGTCGCACCGTTGGCCAGCATGCCGCCGCTCAGCGCCACCCGGCGGCCGAAGCGGTCGGCGACGAACCCGCCGAGCGGCTGCGAGACGACCGACCCGACGCCGACCGTGGCGAGGATGAGTCCGGCGGTACCGATCGGGACCCCTCGTATCCCGGTCAGATAGAGGCTGAGGAACGGGTTGACCATGGAGCCGAGCCGGTTGACCAGGGTCCCGCCCCACAGCACCCAGAAGGCCCCGGGCAACCCGCCCGCGCGCACCCGCACGAAGGTGCGCAGCCGGCCTTCCACGGGCTCGGTGGGGTGCGGGGCGGGCGCGTCGGTTCTGCTCAAGCTCTCTCCTACGGGGCCTGTTCGGCCTGGGGGCGCGATTGCCCACCAGGGCGTTCGATGGCGGGGTTCCGTTACGGGGTGAGGCGCGCCCGCTCGCCGTATTCCGGGCGGGCGCTCTCAGCGACCGCACCCGCGCAGCACGGCGGGGGCCCGGCCCGGTGGCACGGGTTGCCGTACGGAGTCGGGGTGAGCGCCGGAAACTGTACGGAGCCGGGATCCCGCACCGGGCCGGTGCCTGCTGCCAGCGCCGCGCGGTCGACCTTGCCGTTCGGTGTCGTGGGCAGCGTGTCCACCACATGGATCTCCTGGGGGACCATGTACGGCGGCAGGGCCTGCGCGCAGAATTCCCGCAGGGCGCCCGCGTCCACCGCCCTCCGCGCCTCGGGGGATCCGTCGGCCGGCGCCTGCCGGGAGAGAACGGTGAAGGCCGTCAGCTGCTGTCCGCCCCCGGCCCCCGGCAGTGCCATCGCGGCCGCCGCCGTGACCCGGGGGTGGGCCTGCAACTGCTGCTCCACCTCGCCCAGTTCGACCCTGTTGCCGTTGATCTGCACCTGGGAGTCGGCCCGGCCGCAGAAGTAGAACGCGCCGTCCTTGCCCCTGGTGCCCAGATCGCCGGTGCGCAGGACCTGCTGGCCCGACTGCGGGGACAGCGGATCGGGCACCAGCGCCGCGCGGGTGGCGGCAGGGTCGTCCCAGTAACCGGTGAAGAGCGCGGGGCTGCGCAGATGGAGTTCGCCGGCCACACCGGGTTCCTCGATGGTCCGGCCCGTATCGTCGACGAGAAACAGCTCAGCGCCGGGGTGGGCGATGCCAATGGAGAGCGGCTCCGCCGTGTCGGGAAGCGGCCGGGGCACGGGCTCGAAGGAGCATGCCATCGACTCCGTACTGCCGTAGCAGTTGGTGAACTCCGTACGCGGCAGCAGTTCCTGGAGCCTGCGCAGCTCGGCCGGCGGGAACACCTCACCGCAGAAGAGGATCCGGCGCAGCCCGTGGAGCGCAGCCAGCCGCCCGGGTTCGTACCGCAGTGCCTGGCGCCAGATGGACGGTACGCCGTTGACCTGCGTCGTCCCGGTCTCGCGCAGCACCCGCAGGAAGTGCCGCGGCCAGCGCACCAGTCGTGGCGGTACGGGGACGACGGATGCCCCGGTGCCCAGTGCCAGACCGATGTTGAGCAGGGAGAAGTCGAACTGGAGCGGAGAGGTACTGGCGATGCGGTCGTCGGGCGCGGCCAGGCGGTGGGCCAGCATGCCCCGGTAGAAGGCGACTACGGCACGGTGGCTCATCACGACACCCTTGGGCCGGCCCGTGGTGCCCGACGTGAAGATGATGTAGGCGGGATCGGTGACGACGGGGGTCCGCCGCCGGGGCGCCCGCCACTGCGGCATCCGCTCCACGGCCAGTCCCCCTGGCCCGAACCGGGCCGTCCCGACCTCCTGCGGGATGCCCTTCCGCTCACCGTCCGCCGTCTGGAGATGGAGTGCGGGCCGGGCGGTCCCGATGATGGACCGCAGCCGCCCGTCCGGCATTTCGGGGCTCACCGGGATGAAGGTGAGACCGGCCCGTGAACAGGCGAGGAACATCGCGAGGGACAGGGCGGTCGTTTCGGCCTCCAGGACCACCCGGGCGCCGGTCTCGATACCGAGTTCCTCCAGTGCACCGGCATAGGTGTGCACCAGGGAGCCGAGTTCGCCGTAGGTGGTCACGGTGGTCGTTCCGGCCCGGGGGGACTCGATGACGGCGGGACGGTCCGGAGTCCGCTCCACCGCTCCGAGCAGGAAGCTGTGCAGGGAGCCGGGCACGTAGTCGGGCAGACAGTCGGGAAAAGGGCCGGGCAGGGAACCGGGCGGGGACTCCCCGGCGGGACCGGCCTGCGGGTACGGCTGTTGCGTCACGTTGGTGGGACCCCTCGTCTGGTGCGGGAACGACGGCCCGGCGGGGCCGGTGCGTCCGGGTCTCCGGCGGGCACCGGGCCCCGGTCGCGTCGCGCGGGCCCGGCCGACGGTTACCGCCGCGCTCTTCTCGTATCTGACGTCCGCATATTTCGTATAGCGGAATTCAACTTCCGAAGGTGAGCCCAGACTCTCATGCGGGCGACACGGATGGCATGTGATGTGGATCACTCAGCAGGTCGGGCGGGGGCGCGCCACGCGGCGGGCCACGGAAGAACGGCACGTCCAGTCCGGCCCCATCCCCCGTGGAAATAAGGGGTGTTGCGGGGTGTCGCGTGACAAGCAGTGAGACCACGGTGACCCGTTCGCCCTGGACAGGCTTCAACAGTGTGTGGCAGCGTCAGCGGCGTATGGAATTCACATTCCACCATGTGAAAGTCTGCTGGGGTACCGGGAGTTGGCCCGGATCCATGTCGACGGAGGGGGTGCGTGTCCGTGGCAGGACCGCTTTCGCTGGGCCAGCTCTCGGTCTGGCACGACATCCGGGATCTGCCGGGCCCCCGGCGCCATGAGGCGAACAACGCCGCGCTCTGGGCGCTCCCCCGCGGCACCGGCACGGAGCAGGTGCGTACGGCCCTGCGCGCCGTCGTCGCCCGTCATCCGTCGTTGCGGACGCGCTACGGACTCCAGGACCCGGACACACCCACGCAGTTGACGCCCGACACCGGCTTCTCCGACGCGCTGCCCGTGGTCGAGACGGGTGACCTGCCGCCCGACGGGTTCATCGCGGGCCCGGTAGCCCGGCCGTTCCGGCTCGGCGACGAACACGGCTGGCGGGCCACGCTGTTGACCCGGGCGGGTACCGCCTCGCATCTGCTGTTCGTCAAACACCACATCGCCGCGGATGCCTGGGCCCAGGAGGTGCTGCGCCAGGAGTTCACCACGGCGCTCACCGACCCGTCCGGCACCGGGTCCACTCCCGTGCCCGGCCCCGCGGAGCTGGCCGCCGACCAGCGCACCCCTGCCGGACTGCGCCGGCAGAGCGCGGCGCTCGGCCACTGGCACCGGCTGCTCGACCAGGCACCGCCCGCCGCCCTGCCGGCCGCGACGGCCGCCACCGGTACGGGCGTCGTACAGGTCACCCTTCGCTCCGGCCCCGCACGCGCCGCTGCCCGTTCGGTCGCGGCGGCTGCCGGGGTCTCCGTCTCCAGCGTCGTCCTCGCCGCCTACGTCCGCGGTGTGGCCAGAATCTGCGGCACCGACGCCCTGCTGGTGCGGCTGATGAGCGCCAACCGTTTCTCGGCCCGCTGGAAGAATGTCGTCACCTCGATGAACCAGTGGGTGCCCGCCCTGATCGAGGGCGCCCGTGGGAACGACCTGCGCAGACTGGCGACCGCCGCGCACTGGAGCAGCCTCGGCGCCTTCCGGCACGGCGCGCACGACGTCACCGCCGTCGCCGCGCTGCTCGCCCGCAGGCCGGGCGCTCCCGAACCCGTCTGCGCCTTCAACCATGTGGCCCTGCCGGAGCAGCGGCCCGCGTGCTCCGGCGATCCGGCCCCCGTCGCCCGGCCCCCCGTCGAAGCCGACATCGAGCCCGTTCTCGTCTGGGAGGAGCCCTTCACCACGATCGGCCCGCGCTGTTACGCCCGCTCCCTGGAGGGCCCGGCCGAGCTGTCGGTACGGCTCACCGCCAAGGACATGGACCGCGAGCGGTGCGCGGAACTGCTGTGGGACATGCACCACGCGCTCGTGTCCACCGCCGGAGCGTGCTGACCTGGCGCCGCCCGCGAAGCCAAGGGCGTGAGACATCCGGCGGGAGGGACCCGGTACGGGACATCCGGGCCCAGGACGTCCGGCGCGTCCGGGCCCCGTCGTCCCGTGCCCCTCTCCCCCGCCGTCCCGCCCGCCCGTGCTCGTTCCTGCCCCAGGAGGCGTCCCAGTGCCCGAACACGTGATGGTCATCCACCGCTGGACCGACCGGTACGCCGACTACACCGCGTACCTGGACCACACTGTCCACCGCGTCAGCTATGTCACCACCGAACGGGCCGCCCGCCACCTCCCGCACGAACTGGCCGCCGGTGTACGGCTCGTGGACAGCACCGAGAACGTCAAACAGGTCCGTGAAGCGATCGGCTCGCTGACGAGGCGGAGCGGGCCGCCGACCCGCATCGTGGCGCTCCAGGAGACCGATCTCGATCTGGCGGCCGATCTGCGGGGCGAGTTCGGCCTGCCGGGACAGCGCAGCGACGATCTGGAACCGCTGCGCGACAAGCTGCTGATGGCGCGGCGGCTCACGGCCGCGGGTGTCGCCGTTCCCGCGACCGCCTGCGCACCGGACCACCAAGCGGTCGAGTCCTTCGCCGGACGGCACGGCTGGCCGGTGCTGGTCAAGCCTCGGCGGGGCACCGCCAGTGCCGGAATCCGGCGGCTCGACTCCCCCGGTGAGCTACGGGCGTACGCCTTCCCGCGCGACACCGAGATGCTCGTCCAGCCGTGGCTGCCCGACCGGGTGCTGCACGTCGACGGCGTGTACACCGGCGACGGCCTCGGCGCCTGGCGCGCCTCCCGGTATCTGAGCACCTGTCTTGAGTTCACGGCCGGTACCGCCCTGGGCTCGGTCGAGATCGACGACCCCGGCCTCATCGGCCGGGTGGGCGGGATCGCCGCCGCGACCGCCCGTGCGCTCTTCGCCGGTCCCGCCGTCTTCCATCTGGAGCTGTTCGAGAGCAGCGACGGTGCCCTGACCGTCCTGGAGATCGGGGCCAGGCCGGGCGGCGCCGAAGTCCCCTTCATCTGGCGCGAGGTGCACGGCGTCGACCTGATGGCAGTGGCCGTCGCCCAGCAGACGGGCATCGGCACCGGCACGGCACCGCCCTTCGACGGACCCACCGAAGTGGCGGGATGGCTGCTGGTGCCGCCCTCGGTGCCGATGCCCTGCCGGGTCGTCACGGCGACCGGCCACCGGGACCCGGGTAGGGACACCGGCCCTTACGCCGAAGTGCGCCCGCATGCGGGGGCGTTGCTGAGCGAGGGCGGATACGAGAATGCCGGGATCCGGTTCCGGTTCCGCGGGCGGGACAGCGCCCGGGTCGAGGAGGCCGTCCGCCGTACGATGCGGGACGCGTCGCTGGTGTGCTCACCGGTCGATGTACGGCGGCCCGGCCGGCTCGCCGTCGTGGGCTGCGGCAATCCGCCCTACCGTGCGTACGCGCTGAGCGCCGTCGCCGCACGGGTCGAGACCGGGCTCGTCCAGAGCACCGCTGTCGACTGGCAACGGCCTTACGTGGGCGACCGGTTCAGGACCGCCGACACCTCCGACGCCGCCGCCACCGCCCAGGCCGTGACGGAGCTGCTGGACGGTCACGGCGGCCCCGGCGCTGTACTGACCTGGGACGAGACTCTCCTGGAGACCACCGCCGAGGCGGCCCGGCTGCTGCGGCTTCCGCATATGAGCCCCGAAGCCGCCCGCCGCTGCCGCGACAAGCTGGCCACCCGGCGGCTGCTCGGTGCGGCGGGGGTCCCTTCGGCCGCGTACCGCCATGTGCACAGCCATGCGGAGGCGGTGGAGGCCGCCGAGGCTCTCGGCCTGCCGGTCGTGGTGAAACCGCGCGGGCTGGCCGGCAGCATCGGGGTGAGCCTCGTGACGGACCCCGGCGGGCTTGCCCGCGCCTTCGAGCAGGCGTGCACCTCCTCGTTCCCCGGCATCAGCGCCCTGGACGGCGCCATCGTGGAGGAGTACCTGGAGGGCCCGGAGATCAGCGTGGACTGTGCCGTGTCCGAGGGGGCGGTCCGGATCGTGAACGTCGCGCGCAAACAGCTCGGATTCGCGCCGTACTTCGAGGAGACCGGCCATCTCGTCGCCCCCTGGCGCGACGAGCCGTGGGCGGACGAGATCCGGTCCGTGGTGGCGCGGGCCCACACGGTCCTCGGCATCCGCACCGGAGTGACCCACACCGAGCTGCGCCTCACCCCCACCGGGCCCCGTGTCGTGGAGGTGAACGGCCGGCTCGGCGGCGACTTCATCCCGCTGCTGGGCACCCTCGCCACCGGTGTCGACCCGGTCACGGCCGCCGTGGACATCGCGCTCGGCCGCGCCCCCGGCCTCACCCCCACCCGGGACCGCTGCGCAGAGGTGCGCTTCCTCTACCCCGAGCACGACGCCACCGTGGACTCCCTGGACCTGACCGCAGCCGCCGCCGAACCCGGCATCGCCCAAGCGGTCCCCCTCGCCACCCCGGGCAGCCGACTGCTGCTGCCCCCGCGCGGCATCGTGCCCCGCATCGCCGCGCTGATCGCCGTCGGCGCCACCCCGGCCGCGTGCGCGGACGCACTCGGCCGCGCCCGGCGTGCCGTGCGGTACACCCTCACCCGCCTTCCGTGACCGACCGACAGCCAACGAGGAGAGACGCGCATGACGTGGATTCTTGGAGTCAACGCCCCTCCCGCCGGGTGGCACGACAGCGCCGCCTGCCTCATCGACGGGAACGGCGAGATCGTCGCCTTCTCCGAGGAGGAGCGCTGCAACCGGCGCCGGCACTCGCTCTACCGCAAACCCCTGGGCGCGGCCCGGTTCTGCCTGGCACAGGCCGGGATCTCCGCCGCCGACATCGATGTGGTCGCGCTCGGCTGGGACAGCGAGCAGCTGTACCCGCGCCGGTTCGCGGACGACGCCGAGTTCCTGGAGTACGCCGTCGGCCTGGACTTCGGCGGCCGGACCCCCGAGGTGGTCCGCGTACCCCACCACCAGGCGCACGCCGCGTCGTCCTTCTACGCGTCACCCTTCCCGAAGGCCGGGGTCCTGGTCGTCGACGGGCACGGCGAGAACGAGTCCTCCACCATCTGGACGTACGAGGAGGGTGCCGAACCCCGCCTTGAGCGGAGCTGGCAGCGCACCGCGTCGCTCGGGTACGCCTACGACGCCGCCTCCACCTGGCTCGGCTTCTCCTTCCTCAACGCGGGCAAGACCATGGGGCTCGCCGCGTACGGTCGCGCCGCGGGCCTCGACGTCGAATCGCTCGTCGACACCGGGGCCGACGGATTCCGGCTCGCCGTCGAGCCCCTGACGGAGAGCACCGGACACGCCACCGCAGGCGAGATCAGGGAGCAGTACGAGAACACGGTCGCGCGGTGGCGGGAGCGCTACACACGGATCGCCGGCGCCGACGCGCCGAGCGCCCCCGAGGAGTCGCTCACCGACGACCCACGCGCGGTCCTCGTCGCCTACACCGCGCAGCGCCTCATCGAGGAGACCGTCAGCCATCTCGCGGCGCTGACCCGCAAGGCGTCGGGTGTCGAGCAGCTCTGCATGAGCGGAGGTGTGGCGCTGAACTGCAGCACCAACGGCACGCTGCCCGGACCGCTGTACGTGCCGCCGGTGCCGCACGACGCGGGCGTCGCGCTCGGAGCCGCCTGGACCGTACGGCCGCCGAAGCGGCGCACCGGGGCGCTCAGCCCCTATCTGGGCACCGACATCCACGGCTACGACCACACCAACGGGCCCGGAGCGCCCGACACTTCGGGCCTGGTCCGCAGCGGACTCGACACCGACGAGCTGACGGCGCTGCTCATCGACGGGCGGGTCGGCGCCGTCGCCCAGGGCCGGGCCGAGGTCGGTCCGCGTGCGCTGTGCCGCAGGTCGATCATCGCCGTACCGGACACCCCCGCGGTGCACGCCCGGGTCAACTCGGTCAAGAACCGTGAGCAGTGGCGGCCCTTCGCGGGGGTCACCCGGCCCGACTACGGCGCCCTGCTCTGGGAGCAGCAGGAACATCTGAGCCGCTACATGCTCGGCGCGGCCAGGGCCACCGAGCTGGGGCGCAGCGTGGCCCCCGGGGTCGTGCACGTCGACGGCACCACCCGCCCGCAGGTGCTGCACGGCGACGAGGCACC
The DNA here is from genome assembly GCF_042751845.1 of Streptomyces sp. NPDC059398. Taxonomy (NCBI): domain Bacteria; kingdom Bacillati; phylum Actinomycetota; class Actinomycetes; order Kitasatosporales; family Streptomycetaceae; genus Streptomyces; species Streptomyces sp. NPDC059398. The sequence continues at coordinate 57,414 of NZ_JBHYWP010000030.1, forward strand.
GGCGGTGGGCGCGGCCCTGGACGGTCTGCGGCGCAGCGGTGTGCCGCCCGTCCTGCTCAACACCTCCTTCAACGACAAGGGCGAACCGGTGGTCAACACCGCGGCCGACGCGGTGCGGGCGTTCCGCTCCATGGACCTGGACTTCCTGGTGCTGGGCGACGAGCTGTACCGCAAACCGAACCGGGCGGGAGGTACGCGCTGATGCCGGCCGGCCGCCAGGATCCGGAGAGGTTCAGGGCGTTCGGGCCGCGCCATATCGACGACATCGCCCGCCGGTTCGGGCTGCCCGGGGACATCACGGAGACCGTGCGCAGGGTGTCGCTCGTGCTGCCGTTCCGGGTCAACGAGTACGTGCTGTCGCACCTCATCGACTGGGAACGGGTACCCGATGACCCCATGTTCCAGCTGACGTTCCCGCAGAGCGGCATGCTGGCCCGCTCCGACGAGGACCAGCTCGCCAAGCTCTCCGGCGACCCCGCGGACAAGCTCCTGCTGCGCGAGGCCGTACGGGAGATCCGCGAGCGGCTCAATCCGCATCCCTCGGGGCAGCAGCAGCTCAACGTGCCGAGCCAGGAGGGCGTCCAGCTCCCCGGTCTCCAGCACAAGTACCGCGAGACGGTGCTCTACTTCCCCGGCCAGGGGCAGACCTGCCACGCCTACTGCACCTACTGCTTCCGCTGGGCGCAGTTCATCGGCGACGCGGACCTGCGCTTCGCCGCGCCGGACCCGTCCGGGCTGATCGCGTACCTGGGCGGCCACCCCGAGGTGCACGACGTGCTGGTCACGGGCGGCGATCCGATGGTGATGTCGACCGAGCGGCTGCGCGGCCACATCGAACCGCTGCTGGGTGTCGAGACGGTCCGTACGGTCCGGATCGGCACCAAGTCCGTGGCCTACTGGCCACAGCGGTATGTCACCGACCCGGACGCCGACGAGGTGCTGCGGCTGTTCGAGCGGGTGGTGGCGTCCGGGCGGCAGCTCGCCGTGATGGCGCACTTCAGCCATCCGCGCGAGCTGGAGAGCGGCCTCGCGCGCCGGGCCCTGGCCCGGATCAGGGCGACCGGCGCCGTCGTCTACTGCCAGGCACCGCTGATCGGGCACGTCAACGACGACGCCCGGGTGTGGAGCGAGCTGTGGCGGGCCGAGCTGGCGGCCGGGGCTGTGCCGTACTACCTGTTCGTGGAGCGGGACACCGGACCGTACGACTACTTCAAGGTGCCGCTCGCCAGGGCGGTGGAGATCTTCACCGATGCGTACCGCACCCTGCCGGGTCTCGCGCGCACGGTGCGCGGGCCCGTGATGTCGGCGACGCCGGGCAAGGTCGTGGTCGACGGTGTGGAGGAGACGCCCGACGGCGCCTTCTTCCGGCTGCGGATGCTCCAGGCGCGCGATCCGGCGCTGGTGGGCAGGCCGTTCCGGGCCCGCTGGTCGCTGGATGCCGCCTGGCTGGACGAGCTGGAGCCCGACCCCGCGACCCCCGCCGACATCGCGGCGGCCGTACGCGGCGGCGCCCCTGAAGGTGCCGGGTCCCCCGGCCCTGCGGGCGCCCGCGCGCACCGGCCGCCGGAGAGGAACCGCACATGACCGCCGTGACCTTCGCACCGCCCTCCCCGAATCTGGCGCTGAACCAGCTGGTCGACCGGCGCAGGGCGCAGGGTGACTCGCTGGTCCACCTCGCGTTCGGCGAGGCGCGGCTGCCGGTGCTGCCGCAGCTCGTCGAGCAGCTGGCCATCGGCGCGTCCCGCTCGGCGTACGGACCGGTGGCGGGCGCCGAAGGCGTACGCGAGTCCGTCGCCGGATACTTCGCGCGCCGCGGGCTGCCCACGGATGCCGACCGGATCGTGGTCGGCCCCGGTAGCAAGCCGCTGCTGATGGCCGTACAGCTCGCCGTCCCCGGCGATGTGCTGCTGCCCCGGCCCGCCTGGAACACCTACGCACCGCAGGCCGCGTACGCGGGCAAGCGGGTCTTCGGGGTGCCGGTCCCCCGGGAGTACGGCGGTGTGCCGGAGCCCGGTGCGCTGCGTGAGACGATCCGCCGGGCCAGGGAGAGCGGCGGCGATCCGCGGCTGCTGGTGCTGACGCTGCCGGACAACCCGACCGGGACGCTCGCCCCGCCTGCGGCGGTCCGTGAGATCTGCGCACTCGCCCGCGCCGATGACCTGCTGATCGTCTCCGACGAGATCTACCGGGACATCGTCCACGACCCGCGGGCCACGCCCTTCCTCAGCCCGGCCGAGGTCGCCCCGGAGCGCACCGTCGTCACCACCGGTCTCTCCAAGACGCTGGGGCTCGGCGGCTGGCGTATAGGCGCCGCGCGGTTCCCGGCGGGCGAGACGGGCGGGCTGCTGCGGGACGCCGTGGTCGCGGCGGCCAGCGAGCTGTGGTCGACGCTCGCCGGGCCGATGCAGCAGGTCGCCGAGTACGCGTTCGCGGAGCCCCCGGAGATCGTGGCAAGGAAGCGGGCCAGTGCCCGGCTGCACGGTGCGGTGGCGCGGGCCGTTCACCGGATCGCGGTCGAGGCGGGCGCCGGATGCCGCCCGCCGGCCGGCGGGTTCTACGTCTACCCGGACTTCGAGCCGCTGCGCGACCGGCTGGCCGCGCACGGGGTCACGGACTCGGCGTCCCTCGCGGCGCGGCTGCTCGACGACTCCGGGATCGTCGTCCTGGGCGGTCATCTGCTCGGCGACCGGCCGGAGGCGCTGAGGTTCAAGGCGGCGACCAGCCTGCTGTACGGCGACGAGCGGCAGCAGGAGGAGGCGCTGCGGGCCGACGCCCCTGAGCGCCTTCCGCACATCGCGGCCGCACTGTCCACCATCGCCGAAGGGTTCGCCCGGCTCACCCGCCCGCCCCGCGGTCCGGTGAGCCGGACCGCACCGGACGTCACACCGAAGGAGTCCCGTTGAAGGAGATCGCCCCCACCCGGGAGTCGTTCCAGGAGATCGCCGCCGCCGCGGACCGGCTCATCGCCGGGCTGGCCGGGCTCCGTGACGAGGACGTCCCGGCGCCCTCCCGGCTGCCCGGCTGGAGCCGCGGCCATGTCCTCAGCCATCTGGCGCGCCAGGCCCCGGCGCTGGAACGGCTGCTGGAGTGGGCGCGTACCGGCGTCGAGACGCCTCAGTACCCGAGCCGCGAGGCCCGCAACGCCGAGATCGAGGCAGGCGTCCACCGTCCGGCCGCGGTCCAGCTGGCCGATGTCCGGGAGAGCGCCGCGCACTTCCAGCACGTGATCGAGACCCTGCCCGCCGCCGCCTGGCAGGCGGCCGTCAGGCCCTTCACCGGTGAACTCTGCACCCCTCGGCGGATTCTGGTGATCCGGCTGCGCGAACTCGAACTGCACCATGTGGACCTGGACATCGGCTACGGCTGGCACGACATCCCCGCATCGGCGCGGGAGATCATCCTGGCCGATGTGCTCGGCTACTACGCCGAGGCCGACGGCGTACCGGACTTCACCCTGCGCGACACCGGAGGCGCCGTGCTCGGCCGGTCCGGCGCGGGCGGCCCGGTCGTCACCGGGTCCCCCGCGGACGCGCTCGCCTGGCTGGCCGGCCGGTCCGGCGGGGCGGGCCTCACGTCCACGGCCGCACTTCCCGTACTCCCGCCGTGGCTCTGACCGGTGGCGGGGGTACGGGGCGCGGGGCCGGTGCGGCGCTACGGAAACCGATGAGTCGAGCAGGGGGAGGCGGAACGGACATGGCGGACACCGGGACATCCGGGCCGGGAATCCAGCAGCACCCCGGTGGACCCGGGCCCTTCGGTTTCGCCGGGGTCCACACCGGGCTGCTGGACTGTGTGCAGGTCAATCTGGCCGTACTGGCGGACCACCACCACGGCGCCGGGACCCATCTGCGGGCCGGGGCCAGGCTGGAGTTCCGTACCTGGGAGCGGGCCGAAGGGCTGCCGACCGTCGAACCCCCGCCGGACGAGCAACTCAGCACACAGCCCGCCCTGTTGGGGCTGGGCATGGTCCGGCGGGAGCGGCTGTCCGGCGCCGGGCTGGCCGCCGCAGTCGCCGACCGCGGCGGTACGCACTATGTGATCGCGGACTCCTTCCGGCTGCCGTGGCTGCCGTACCACCGGCAGGCGCACATGGAGCACAGCTTCCTGCTCACCGCGGGCCCGGACGGCCCGCACATCACGGACGCCTACCGCAGCGAGACGACCTGGGGGCCCGCGACACCAGGCCACTGGGTCCTCTCCGACGCGGAGCTGGCGGACATCGGCCCCGCCGTCGTCGTCGAGTTCGCCGCGGGAGAGCTGCCGCCGCTCGCCGCGCTGCCGCCGGTGCTCACGGCCGACGAGGACGCGGTACGGGAGTACCTCGGCGCGTACGAGAGGTGGCCGGACCGGGCGCGCGCCGTCGAACAGCTCACCGTGGAGACCTGGCTGCTGGCCCGCGGACGCAGGCTGCACGCGAAGTACCGGGAGCTGTTCTCCGGGGGGACGGGTACGAGCGAGGCCGAGGAGGCGCAGCTGCGCGCCTGGGACAAGGTCGTCGAGCAGACGTATCTGGCCCACCGCCGGGTCTCCCGCGGCCGGGCCGAACCGCCGCGGCTCGTGGAGCGCCTGCGCGAGGTGCTCACGGCCGACCTGGAACTCCACGCCGCGCCGTCCGCCGTCCCCGCGGCCCCCGACGAGGCGCTGCGCGGGCGGGTCGCCGCCGTAGCCGGCGCCGTGCTCGGTGTCCCGGAGGGCGAGCTGCTCGCCGGCGCGGCCTTCGACGCGTTCCCGTCGTTCGGTTCGTTCCGGCTGATCGAGATCATCGAGCGGCTGGAGGACGACCTCGGGACGGAGTTCGCCGCCGCCGACCTCGTACCGGAGAACCTCCGCGGGGTCGACGACCTGTGCCGCATCATCCGCTGACCCACCCGTCCTCACCGGCCCACCCACGAGAGGATCCCGCCATGGACCCGCGATTCACCGAACTGCTCAGCCCCTTCCTCAAGAACGCAGGGCCCGACGGGGTCGTCATCACCCCCGAGACGGATCTGCGCAGGCTCGGCGTCGACTCGATGCAAGCCATCGAGCTGCTGTTCTCCGTCGAGGACACCTTTGGGATATCCCTGCCGGACGAGGAGCTCAACGACACGACCTTCGCCACCGCGGGCAGCCTCTGGCGCGTCATCTCCGCGCAGCTGGCCGAAGGATCCGCCGGTCAGGCGGGAGCATGAGTACGGAGCCGTCGGCGGCCGGACCGCTGGATCTGACGGCCGCGCTCGCGGAGGTGGCCGCGGTCGCCGATGAGCACGCGGCGCGCACCGACCGGGAGGCGGAGTTCCCCGTCGAGGCGCTGGACGCCCTGCGCCGCACCGGTCTGCTCGGACTCATGGTGCCCACCGCACACGGCGGGCTCGGCGGCACCGTGGCGGACCTGGTGGTGGCCGCGCGGACGCTGGGACGCAGCGACATGTCTGTGGGCATGATCTTCGCGATGCACTGCCAGCAGGCGGAGGCCATCGTCCGGTACGGCGACCGGGCGCTCCGCGACGAGCTGCTGCCCGGCATCGCCAAGGGCGGGATCTATCTGGCGTCGGTGACGACAGAGGCGGGCAAGGGAGGCCATCTGCTCAGCTCCCAGGCCGGGTTGACGGGCAGTGACGGGCAGCTGGTGATCGACAGATTCGCGCCGGTCGTGACCGGCGGCGGGTACGCGGACGGCTTCCTCATCACCATGCGCAGCCCGGACGCCGTCAGCGACAGCGAGGTGTCGCTGGTGTACGCGCACCGCGGCCAGCTCTCCATCGGCGGCTCCGGGGAGTGGCAGCCGATGGGGATGCGCGCCAGCCACAGCGGCTCGCTCAGGCTCTCCGGGAGCGTACCGGCCCACCAAGTGGTGGGCGAGCACGGCGAGTTCCGCGAGATCGCCGCGCAGATCTTCGGTCCGCTGGCCCATCTGGGCTGGTCAGCGGTGTGGCTCGGGACCGCGGCCGGGGCACTCTCCCGGGTGCTGCGGCTCCTGCGCAGCCCGGCCGGGCGCGCACGCACCGACCTGACGTCGGAACTCCTGCTCACCCGGATCTCCCGGTCCCGGCAGCGCCTGGAGACGGTGCACGCGCTGCTCGTCCGGGCGCTCACGGTGGTGGAGTCGGGCGCGGACCTCTCGGCCCCGGCGCGTCAGCTGCTCCTCAACGCGCTGAAGATCACCGCCGCCGATGAGTGTTACGCGGCGGTGGACGACCTGGTCACCGCGCTCGGGCTGCGGCACGGCTACCTCCAGGACTCCCCCACCCGGCTGGAACGTGCCCTGCGGGATCTGCGTTCGGCCGCGCTGAACTACAGCAACGACAGGCTGCATCTCGCCGACGGCCGGCTGGCGCTCCTGGACCAGGGGGTGAACTTTGCCTGACACACAGCGGCCGCGGCGGCCGGAGCACCCAGGGTGGGGCGCGCTGGACGGGCTGGACGCCGGGGCGAGCGGCGAGCAGGTGTGGGCCGCGCTCGGACGGGGCGGTCTGATCACCCGTGCCTACCGTGACGGTTCCGCCGCTGCGGGCGCCGACATGGAAGGGCTCGGCGGGCTCCTGGCAGCCGTGGACGCCCGCTTCTCGATCGCCGCCACCCTGTCGGTGAGCGTCCAGCTCGCCACCGCGCTGCCGGTACTCGCGGCCGGCGCCTCGCCCGCGGCGCGGTCCGCGCTGGCCCCGGCGCTGGCGGGCCGTACGACGGTCTCCCTCGCGGCCAGCGACGTCACCGCGGGGACGGATCTCACCGCGCTGCGCACCGAGGTGCGGATCGAGGACGACGGACTGGTGGTGACGGGCGGGAAGAACTGGATCGCCAACGCCACCAGCGCCGGTCACCATCTCGTCCTCGCCCGGCACCGACCGGGGCGGCACTTCACCCACTTCACCTGGGTCCTGGTGCCGGCCGGCGCCCCGGGCGTGCGGGTGACCGCCGCCGATTCGGCGCTCTTCGCGGACTCCGGAGCGGGCCATCTCACCTTCGACGGTGTCCGGGTGGGGCGGGACCACGTACTGGGCCGGGTCGGCTTCGGACTGCCGCTCTTCGCCCGCCACATCGCCACCGAGCGGCTGGCCGGTGCGCAGTGGGCCGTGTCGCTGTGCCGCCGCACGCTGCGCGACACCCGGCGCCATCTGTCGGACCGTGCGCACGGGGACGGCACCCTCTGGGACCTGGACGCCGTGCGCCAGCGGTTCGCCGGGTGTCTGCTGCGGCTGCGGGAACTCCAGGCGCTGGTGGCGGAGCACGGGGAGGCCGTGGTCTCCCGGTACGACGCGACGGCCGCCGCCACACTCAAGGCCGCGGCGGGTGCCACGGTCGGCGCGGTGCTGGCCGAGTGCGGGCAGCTGTGGGGCGCGGCCGGTTTCACAACCGGCGGGGTCCAGGAAGTACGCGCCCAGGCAGCGCTGTTCGGCATCGGCGGCGGTGCGAACGAGGTGGTGCTCGGGGTGCTCGCCGACGCCGCCGATGACATCCTCGCCGAGCCCGCCCGGCCGGATGACGTCCTGGCCGAACCTGCCCGGCCGGACGTACCGCGGTGAACACCGTGCTCGATGTGGCCGACCGGGTCTGGGTGACCAGGTCCACCGTGGGCCGTACGCCCCCGAGCACCCACCGGGACGATCTGCGCCGCGCCGCCCTCCTTCCCGAGTGGCGGGCGGCCGAATTCCTCGCCGGGCGCGGGCTGTTGCGTCAGCTCGCTGCCGCCGTCCACCCGGCGGCAGCCGGGGCCGCCATCACCGCGGACGGGCGCGGCAAGCCCCTCGTCGCCGGGCTGCCGGAGGTGGGGGTCAGCGTGTCGCACAGCGGGGGCGCGGTCGCCGCGGGGCTCGCGGTGGGGCGGGCGCTCGGGGTGGATCTCCAGCAGCCCGCGGACTCGGTGTCGGCCCGGTTCGCCCGCCGGATCCTGCACGGCCACGCGGACCGGGTCACCGCGCTGCCGCCCGAGCAGGCGGCCGTCGAGGTCGCCTGGGTGTGGACCGTTCAGGAGGCCTGTGTGAAGGCCGGCGGCGCGGGGGTGGCCGGGCGCCCCTGGACCATCGACGTACGCCCGGGCGCCCGGTCCGGTCGGTGGGGCGCCTACCGGTGGATCAGTCTGCGCGACCGGTCGGACACCCCGTTCAGCTGCGCGTTCTCCGCACACCCCGCGCCGCCCGCACCGGCCGCGGGCGGGACCGGCGGGAGCAGCGGTTACGGCGTGTCCGGCGGGACCAGCACGTGCGGCGGGTCCGGCCGTACCAGCAGTGACGACAGGTCGACGGGACCAGCACTGTGGGCAGGAGGCCCCCGGCCCGTCCCGGCATCCGAGCCCGATCCGCTACCCGACACCGGCACCCACGCCGGCACCGACACCGACAAGGACAGACCGTGAGCATGCCCGCCCAACGGCACACCCTCGACGACTGGTTCGCGGCCTCGGCCGCGGTCCACGGCGACCGTACGGCGCTGGAGACCGGCGACACCGTGCTGACGTACGCCGAACTCTCCCTCCTCGCCGGCCACCTGGCCGCGGCGCTGGTGCGGAGCGGCGGCGGGAGGCCGCCGCGCAGGGTGGGGCTGCTGGCCGCGCGTACCGTCGTCGCCTACGCGGGCTATCTGGCCGTCCAGCGCGTCGGCGCCGCCGCCGTACCGCTCGGTCCCGGGTTCCCCGCCGAGCGCAACGCGATGATCGCGCGCCAGGCCTCACTCGATGTGGTCCTCAGCGACGGGACCTCCCCGCACGCCGGTCAACTGGGTGCGCCCGTCGTCGGTATGACGGACAGCGAGCTCCTCGGGCGCCTCGGCTCCCAGGCCCCGGAGCCCTCAGCCGCCGGAGCGGGCAGCCCGGACGACCTGGCGTACATCATGTTCACCTCCGGGTCGACCGGGGTGCCCAAGGGCGTCCCCGTCCAGCAGCGGAACATCTGCGCCTATCTCGCCCACGCCGTACCGCGCCTCGCGGCGGGCCCCGGCGACCGCTGCTCGCAGACCTTCGAGCTGACCTTCGATCCCTCCGTCTTCGACATGTACACCGCGTGGGGCAGCGGCGCCGCCCTGGTCGTACCGGCCCGCGCCGACCTGTTGTCCCCGGTCCGCTTCGTCAACCGGCACGCCCTCACGCACTGGAACTCCGTACCATCGGTGATCTCGCTCGCCGAGCGGCTGCGTGCGCTGGAACCGGGAAGCATGCCGACACTGCGGGCCAGCATGTTCTGCGGAGAGCCGCTGACGCTCCCGCAGGCGCGGGCGTGGCAGCGCGCCGCCCCGGGCAGCTCCCTGGAGAACGCGTACGGTCCGACCGAACTGACCGTCACCTGCACCGGCTACCGGCTGCCCGCCGACCCGGAGCACTGGCCCGCCCCCGCCAACGGCACGGTGCCGATCGGCACTCTCCATCCCGGTATGGAACACCGCCTGTTCCAGAGCGAGTTGTGCGTACGCGGTCCGCAGCGCTTTCCCGGCTATCTCGACCCGGAGAACAACACCGGCCGGTTCCTCGCACCCGACGGAGCCCCCTACGACCCGGCCACCGCACTGACCGGCGCCCACTGGTACCGCACCGGCGACCGCGTCGCCCTGCTGCCGCCCGATGAGCCCGCCGGCTCGCGCGATCTGCCCCTCGTGCACATCGGGCGGACCGACCAGCAGGTCCAGGTGCACGGGTACCGGGTCGAACTGGGTGAGGTGGAGGCGGCGCTGCGCAGCCGGCCCGGCGTCGGCGACGTGGCGGCCGTCGCTCTGGCCACCCGGGCGGGCACCGAGATCGCGGCGGCCTACACGGGGGCCGCGGGCAGTGAGAACGACCTCCGCCTGGCGCTCCGCGACCGGCTCCCCGGCTATATGGTGCCCGCCGTCCTCACCCGGCTGGACGCCCTGCCGCTGAATGGCAACGGCAAGATCGACCGTACGGCGCTCAGCGCCGCCCTGGGTGCGGAGCCGGGTGCGAGCAGCTGACCGGCCGGGACCGGCCGGGCTGCCTGGCTGCCTGGCTGCCGGGCTGCCGGGCTGCCGGGCTGCCGGGCTGCCGGGACAGAAGCTAGCTGTGCTGCGCCGGTACGAGCACGGTGCGGCGGCCGGGTTCGGCGGTCGCCGTCCAGGCTTCCTCGACCTCGGAGAGCGGCACGGCGACCGCCGCGACCGTGAGTGTGCCCGCCGCGAGTTCCCCGAGCAGGGACGGCAGTTCGGCGACGATCCCGGCGGCGGTGAGGGATCCCTGGCCGCTGCCCATGATCCGCAGATTGGCCGCGCGCAGCACGAAGGAGGGCAGCGTGATGTCCGGCCCCGCCATGGAGCCGATCTGGATCCAGTCCAGCGGGGCGCTGCGTTCGGCGCGCCGGGTGAGCAGGGCGGGAATCGCCCGTTCCGTAGGGGCTCCCCAGGTGTAGTCGATCACGACGTCGACATCGGCCGCGGCCTCGCCCAGCCGGTGGGCGGCCTGTTCCGGGTCGCCGGCCAGCGAGACCACATCAGTGGCTCCGAGGCCGCCGAGCAGGCCGAGGCGCTGCGGGTCGCGTCCGGCGGCGACGACGCGGTCCGCGCCGAGGTGGCGGGCGATCTGCACGGCCATCTGTCCGGCGTTGCCGGTCGCGCCCAGCACCAGCACACTCTGGCCCGGCTGGAAGGCGACCCGGCGGCGCAGCGCCACCCAGGAGGACATCGCGGGGTTCATCGCGGCGGCGACGGTCACCGGATCGGCGTTCTCCGGCAGCGGCACCGAGCGGCGCGGATCGACCAGCGCCTGCTCGGCCATGGTGCCCGGGACGGCGTCGTCGGCCACGAAGTACACGCGTCGCCCGTCGGGGAGCCTCCCGACCCCGTCGACACCGGGGATCAGCGGCAGGCGCCCGTCGCTGGTGTAGTGGGTGCCGTTGGCGCCGGAGCGGACGCGGGGGTGGAGACCGGCAGCGAGCACATCCACCAGGACGTGCCCCTCGGTCGCCTGCGGCGTGGCGAACTCCTCGTAACGGGGCGGACGGTCGAACGATCGGACTACGGCGGCTCGCATGGACGGCTCCGGATGAGCGAGAGATTTAGTACGTGACCAAAACCAAATTAATTTGTGCCACGTACTATGTCAACTATGATCAGGACATGACTGACGCCACGACGGGCGGGAGCACGCCCGGCCCTCCCTCAGCCCGCACACCGGGGACCACCGACCTGGGAATCGTCGACAGCCTGGTTCAGCTCTCCTTCGCGGTGCAGGCCGCGCTGGCGGCCGTCGCGGCCGAACGCGGGCTCTCCGTCATCCAGTTGCGCCTCTTCGGTGTGCTCCGCGACCGCACCCCCGGCATGCAGGAGCTGGCCGGGTATCTGGGCCTGGACAAGTCCAGCATGACCGGCCTGGTCGACCGGGCCGAGCGCCGCGGCCTGGTCCGACGTACCCCCGCGCCGCACGACGGACGCGCCGTCCAGGTCTCCCTGACCGAAGAGGGCCACGAACTGGCCCGTGAGAGCACCGCCGACGCCGGCCGGCGGATCCGGGCCCTCGCCGCGCACCTCGACGACGCCCGGCGCGCCGAGCTGTCGTTGCTGGCGAGCGCGGTGGTGACCGGACGTATCGGGGGTCACAGCGGGACGGCGGAATGAGCGGAGGCTGTCCCCGGTTGAGCACGACGGCACGCCCGTGCCAGTTCCGGTCAGCCCTTTCACCGAGGAGCCCGCAAAGTGACCACCACCGCCTCCACCGACCGCGCGGCACAGATCCTGTCCCGGCCCGTCGTACTGAACGGACTGACCGTTCCGAACCGGATCGCGATGGCGCCCATGACCCGGCAGTTCTCGCCGGGCGGCATCCCTGGTGAGGACGTGGTCTCGTACTACGCGCGCCGGGCCGCCGCGGGCGTCGGCCTGATCGTCACCGAAGGCACCTACGTCGGCCACCCGTCGGCCGGGGAGAGCGACCGCGTACCGCGCTTCCACGGCGAGGACCAGCTCGCGGGCTGGGCGAAGGTCGTGGGGGCCGTGCACGCGGCGGGCGGCACGATCGTGCCCCAGCTGTGGCACATCGGCATGGCCCGTACCGCCGGAAAGCCCCCGTACCCCGACGCCCCCGCCATGGGCCCCTCCGGCCTCCGCCTCCCGGAGGGCACCGGCGAGAACGGCAAGGCGATGACCCAGCGGGACCTGGACGACGTGATCGCCGCGTTCGCCGAGGCAGCGGCCACCGCCGAGCGCATCGGCTTCGACGGGGTCGAACTGCACGGCGCCCACGGCTACCTCATCGACCAGTTCCTGTGGGAGGGGACGAACCGGCGGACCGACGCGTACGGCGGTGACGCGGTGGCCCGTACCAGGTTCGCCGCGGAGATCGTGGCCGCGGTGCGCGCAGCGGTCTCGCCGTCGTTCCCGGTCATCTTCCGCTTCTCGCAGTGGAAGATGCAGTCGTACGAGGCGAGGCTCGCCGGGACCCCCGATGAGCTGGATGCCCTGCTGAGCCCGTTGTCCGGAGCCGGGGTCGACGCCTTCCACGCCTCCACCCGCCGCTACTGGGAGCCCGAGTTCGACGGCTCCGGCCTGAACCTGGCGGGCTGGACGAGGAAGCTCAGCGGCAAGCCGGTCATCACCGTCGGGTCGGTCGGCCTGGACAGTGAGTTCTCCGGCGCATTCCGCGGCGAGGGCTCGCAGGTCAAGAGCATCGACAACCTGCTCGACCGGCTGGAGCGCGACGAGTTCGACATGGTCGCCGTGGGCCGTGCGCTGCTGCACGACCCCGAGTGGGCGGCCAAGGTCCTGGCAGGTCGGCTCGACGAGCTGGCCGCTTACGACCCGGCGGCGCTGTCCACGCTCAGCTGACCGGGGGCGGGGCGCCGGGCCGGTCCGCGCGGTGCGGCGCCCGGCGATGACCTCGGCGCCGGGGTCCACGGCGACGGTCCCCCCGCGGTGGACGAGATCCGGGCGGGGGCCCCGGGTGCGGGGCCGCCGCCCGGGGGGCGCCCGCACCCCCCGCACGCCGCACAGGTAGGGTCTCCGCCCCACACAAAGCACAGACACAT
>NZ_JBHYWP010000031.1:0-6391 GCF_042751845.1 Streptomyces sp. NPDC059398
GTCCGGCGGCGGCTTCGCGACACCCGGACCGCACACCGCCGACAGCACCATGATCGCCTCAAGCCCCTTAGCGGAACTGCGCGTTCTCACATCCCGGGCAGATACATGGTGACCGCATTTCTCCCAACTGTCCGCAGTGCGCCCGCCGTTCACCTCTTCGGGCATAACAAGACAGTCACATCCTGACCTTCAATGGTCCGCACTTCCGTCACCTGCGCTTAGAGTCACGCCCAGTCACCGCGCCGCCGGGCGCGTCTGCAGCACGGCCCTGTACCAAATCCAGTACGGCCCGGCGAGATCTACGGCGCCTCAGCAGAGGCGACGGCGCCAGGGAGAGGATTCATCGTGCGACAGCGTTCGTTGCTCATACTCACCACCGTGCTGACCACAGGCGCACTGACACTCACCGCTTGTGGATCGCGCGACAACAAGGACAGCAAGGGCAGCAGCGACAGCAAGACCGAGGTCGTCATCGGCGTCGACGCGCCGCTCACCGGAGCGAACTCCGCCACCGGCCTCGGCATCCAGGGCGGCGTCAGGGTCGCCATCGATGACGCGAACAAGAACAACACGGTGCCCGGCGTGAAGTTCAGCATCAAGGCACTGGACGACAAGGCCCTGCCGCCGACCGGCCAGCAGAACGCCTCCGCGCTGGTCGCGGACAGCAAGGTCCTGGGCGTCGTCGGCCCGCTCAACTCCGGTGTCGCACAGACCATGCAGCAGGTCTTCGCCACCGCCAACATGGTCGAGATCTCACCGGCGAACACCGCCCCCGAGCTCACCCAGGGCAAGAACTGGCAGACCTCGAAGACCCGTCCGTACAAGACGTACTTCCGCACCGCGACCACGGACGCCCTCCAGGGCGGCTTCGCCGCGCAGTACGCCGGGCAGACGCTCAAGAAGAAGAAGGTCTTCGTCGTCGACGACAAGCAGACCTACGGCGCCGGTCTCGCCAAGCTCTTCAAGTCCAACTTCCTGAAGGCGGGCGGCAAGCTGGCCGGCCAGGACCACGTCAACACCGGGGACAAGGACTTCTCCACCCTTGTCACCAAGATCAAGAACTCCGGCGCCGACATCCTCTACTACGGCGGCCAGTACGACGAGTCCCAGATCATCACCAAGCAGCTCAAGGACGCCGGCGCCCACATCCCGCTCATGGGCGGCGACGGCATGTTCTCGCCCACCTACATCAAGACCGCGGGCAAGGCGGCCGAGGGCGACCTCGCCACATCCGTCGGCGTCCCCGTCGAGTCCCTGCCCGCTGCCAAGGACTTCATCGCGAAGTACAAGGCCGCCAAGTACACAGGTGACTACGGGACTTACGGCGGATACTCCTACGACGCCGCCACCGCCATCATCAAGGCGGTCGGCTCCGTGGTGAAGGACGGCAAGGTCCCGTCCGACGCCCGCCAGCAGATCGTCGAGGCCGTGCAGAAGACGGACTTCGACGGTATCGCCGGACACGTCTCCTTCGACCAGTACGGCGACACCACCAACAAGCAGCTCACCGTGTACCAGGTCAAGAACGGCGCCTGGAAGGCCGTCAAGAGCGGCGTCTACACGCCGGCCGGCTGACCGGCAACACCGCAGTGCACAGGCCGCGCGGCCACGACGACCCGTCGCCGCGCGGCCCGCAGTCTCCCCTTGCTCACTTCCCACCCACATGGAGGCCATGCGGTGAACTCCCTGCCGCAACAGCTGGCCAACGGGCTGTTCCTCGGCTCGATGTACGGGCTGATAGCCATCGGATACACGATGGTGTACGGCATCGTCCAGCTCATCAACTTCGCCCACGGCGAGATCTTCATGACCGGCGGCTTCGGCGCCCTGACGGTCTATATGTACGTGCTGCCCGACGGCACCTCGATGTGGATCGCCCTCCCGGCGATGCTGGTGGGTGGCGCCATCGTCGCCGTACTCGTCGCCATCGGAGCCGAACGCTTCGCCTACCGGCCCTTGCGCGGCGCACCACGGCTCGCCCCGCTCATCACCGCGATCGGCCTCTCCCTCGCACTGCAGCAGGCGATCTTCAACTGGTACCCGGGCGCCGAGAACGCCCGCGTCTTCCCGCCGCTGCCCGGTGGCCCGTACCACCTCGGATCCATCGACATCCAGAGCGGCGACCTCTTCCTGATCATCGCGGCCCCCCTCTGCATGGCCGCACTCGCCGTCTTCACCCGGACCTCCCGCACCGGCCGCGCCATGCAGGCCACCGCCCAGGACCCGGACACCGCCCAGCTCATGGGCATCGACACCAACCGCATCATCGTGATCGCCTTCGCCATCGGCGGCCTCTTCGCCGCCGTCGCCGGTGTCGCCTACGGCTTCAAGATCGGCAACGTCGACTACAGCATGGGCTTCCAGGCGGGCCTCAAGGCCTTCACCGCGGCCGTGCTCGGCGGCATCGGCAACATCTACGGTGCCATGCTCGGCGGTCTCGTACTCGGCGTCGCCGAGGTCATGGCCACCGCCTACATCGACCAGGTGCCCGGCATGCAGCAGCTCGGCGGCCAGGCGTGGTCCGCGGTCTGGGCCTTCGTCCTGCTGATCCTCGTACTGCTCCTGCGACCACAAGGTCTCCTGGGCGAACGAGTCGCGGACAGGGCGTGACGGACATGGACACCGACAAGACCAACCCCGCCGACGACAGCAACCCGGCCGACGAGACCGACCGGACCGCCGAAACCGGCCGGACCGGTGCGGCCGACCCGGCCGCGAAGCCCACCGGCCCGGCTGAGCCCGCCGGATCCACCGAGCCCACCGGACCGGCAGAGCCCACCGAGCCGGCCGGAGCGGCCCGACCCACCGGCCCGGCCGAGCCCGTCGGCGTACGCCCGCTGATCCCTCTCCCACTGGTCGCCGCCCGTGCGCTGACCCTCGTGGGCGCCGTCCTCACCCTCGTGAGCGCCTTCCTCTCCTGGACCTGGAAGTCCGACTTCGCCGACGACCTGACCTACTCGGGGGACCCCTCAGGGCTCCAGTACCTCGTGGTCATCGGCGCGGTCGTCACCCTCCTCTCCGTCCTCAGCCATGCCCGCGTCCGCGGACTGCGCTGGCTCAACCCGGGCGCCGGGACCTCTCCGGTCTTCCTCGCGGCACTCGCCACGTTCGCCGTCGTCTGGTACGTCGTCCTCGCCATCGCTGTCGAACTCGGCGGGCTCGTCAACCTCGACCCGGGCGGCTGGGTCGCCGCGGCCGGCGCCGTGATCGCCCTCGCCGGCACCCTCGCACTGCCCCGGCCCGGTACCACGGCAAAGTCCTACTTCGCCAAGGCCGACCCGATCCCCGCACCCCGCGCCCTCCCTGCCTGGGGACAGCGTGTGGTCATCACCGCGGCCACCGCGCTCGGTCTGATCGTCTTCACCTACGGCATCGGCGTCCCCGACGAACAGCCGGAAGTCTTCGTCTCGTTTGTCCTGCTGGTCGTCTTCGGCGCCTGGGCCCTCTTCAGCGCCGGACTCACCGACCGCTTCTCCCAGCTCAACGCCCGGCACAAGGGCTTCGCCACCTCCATGGCGTTCCTGGCCGCCGCGATCTTCCCGTTCACCCAGAGCGAGGACCACAACGCCAACCTCGGCGTGAACATCCTCATCTTCGGCACCGTCGCCCTCGGCCTCAACATCGTCGTCGGCCTCACCGGGCTCCTCGACCTCGGATACGTCGCCTTCCTCGGCGTCGGCGCCTACGCCGCAGCCCTGGTCTCCGGCTCCGAGTTCTCCACCTTCTCCGGCGTCCAGTTCCCGTTCTGGGCGGCGGCGCTGACCGGAATGGCCGCTTCGCTGATCTTCGGCGTCCTCATCGGCGCGCCCACCCTGCGACTGCGCGGCGACTACCTCGCGATCGTGACCCTGGGCTTCGGAGAGATCTTCCGTATCGCGGTGAACAGCCTCGACGGCTCATCCGGGCCCGACATCACCAACGGTCCCAACGGCATCCCCTCCATCCCCGACCTGGACCTCTTCGGGTTCAACCTCGGCGCCTCCCACGACATCGCGGGCTTCACCCTCGGCAGGTTCGCCAACTACTTCCTGCTGATGCTGGTGATCACCGGACTCGTCGTACTGGTCTTCAAGCGCGCGGCCGACTCCCGTATCGGCCGCTCCTGGATCGCCATCCGCGAGGACGAGACGGCGGCCACCGCCATGGGCATCAACGGCTTCCGGGTCAAGCTCATCGCCTTCGCCCTCGGCGCCACCCTCGCGGGCCTCGCCGGTACGGTCAGCGCACACGTGACCTACAGCGTCACACCCGCCCCGTACCAGTTCGCCGGGGCCGCACCGCCCAACTCGGCCTTCCTGCTGGCCGCCGTGGTCCTGGGCGGGATGGGCACGGTCGGCGGGCCGATCCTCGGCGCCACCTTCCTCTACCTCATCCCGGAGAAGCTCGGCTTCCTCAAGCAGTACGAACTGCTCGCCTTCGGCATCGCACTCGTCCTGCTGATGCGCTTCCGCCCCGAGGGCGTCATCGCCAACCGGCGGCGCCAGCTCGAATTCCACGAGGACAGCGCACCCGTCCTGCCGGAACAGCGCACGACCGGCGACGAACCCGTCACCGCAGGCAAGGCAGGGGCGTGAGGAACGACATGACCACGCAGACAACCACGCCGGCCCCGGAAGCCACCGGTGCCCCCGTGCTCCAGGCCGAAGGCGTCATCATGCGCTTCGGCGGCCTCACCGCCGTACGCGACGTCGACCTCACCGTGAACGCCGGGGAGATCGTCGGCCTCATCGGGCCCAACGGCGCGGGCAAGACCACCTTCTTCAACTGCCTCACCGGCCTCTACGTCCCCACCGAGGGCAAGGTCAGCTACCGGGGCACCGTTCTGCCGCCCAAGCCGCACCTGGTCACCAAGGCGGGCATCGCCCGTACCTTCCAGAACATCCGGCTCTTCGCCAATATGACGGTCCTGGAGAACGTCCTCGTCGGCCGCCACACCAGGACCAAGGAGGGCCTCTGGTCCGCCATCGTGCGCGGCCCCGGCTTCCACCGGGCCGAGGCCAGGTCCCGCGAACGGGCCATGGAACTCCTGGAGTTCATCGGCCTGGCGCACAAGGCCGACCACCTCGCGCGCAACCTCCCGTACGGCGAGCAGCGCAAGCTCGAAATCGCCCGCGCCCTGGCCAGCGAACCGGGCCTGCTGCTGCTCGACGAGCCCACCGCGGGGATGAACCCGCAGGAGACCCGCGCCACCGAGGAGCTGGTCTTCGCCATCCGCGACCAGGGCATCGCCGTCCTCGTCATCGAGCACGACATGCGGTTCATCTTCAATCTCTGCGACCGCGTCGCCGTGCTCGTCCAGGGCGAGAAGCTCGTCGAGGGCACATCGGATGTGGTGCAGGGCGACGAACGCGTCATCGCCGCCTACCTCGGGACGCCCTTCGAGGGCGCGCCGGGGGACGAGGAGGTGGCCGAGGTCGAGGCGGCCGAGGCCCAGAGCGCGACAGGACCCGCCAGCAGCACGAGTACGGCCGGCGCCACCGGTGCCACCAGTACGGCCGGCACCACCGGTACCGAAGGAGACACCCAGTGACCGCTCTCCTGGAGGTCCAGGACCTCAGGGTCGCCTACGGCAAGATCGAGGCCGTCAAGGGCATCTCCTTCACCGTCGAGGCGGGCCAGGTCGTCACCCTGATCGGCACCAACGGCGCCGGCAAGACCACCACCCTGCGCACCCTCTCCGGGTTGATCAAACCGGTCGGCGGCACGGTCACCTTCGACGGGAAGCCGCTCGCCGGTATCCCGGCCCACAAGGTCGTCGCCCTCGGCCTCGCCCACTCCCCCGAGGGCCGGCACATCTTCCCGCGTCTGTCGATCTTCGAGAACCTCCAGCTCGGAGCGTTCCTCAGGGACGACAAGGAGGGCATCGAGAAGGACATCCAGCGCGCCTACGACCTCTTCCCGATCCTGGGCGAACGCCGGAAGCAGGCGGCGGGCACCCTGTCGGGCGGTGAGCAGCAGATGCTCGCCATGGGCCGGGCACTGATGTCACAGCCCAAGCTGCTGATGCTCGACGAGCCCTCCATGGGCCTCTCGCCGATCATGATGCAGAAGATCATGGAGACCATCGTCGAGCTGAAGTCCCAGGGCATGACGATCCTGCTCGTCGAGCAGAACGCGCAGGCGGCACTCTCCCTGGCCGACCACGGGTACGTCATGGAGATCGGCCGGATCTCGCTCGCCGGTACCGGCCATGACCTGCTGCACGACGAGTCGGTCCGCAAGGCGTACCTCGGCGAGGACTGATCCCGCCCCGCGGCGCACAGGCGAAACGGCCCCCGCCCGGGGGTTGCGGGGGCGGGGCGGTTAGGGCGACCAAACTCGTAGGCGGGGCGACAGCGGCGTGGCCGCCGTATTGTCCTCGCCGGGCACCGTGGCCCCCGCGGCGACCATC